>NZ_JBFWLF010000140.1:0-11435 GCF_050252275.1 Citrobacter sp.
CGTGGCGGAAATAAATCCGACAAATCGTAGACATCCTTTTTTTTTATAATTTTTAAGATTTATCGTTTACGAACGCTGCGAGTCTTTCGACTCGCAGTATCATCCTAGGAGAATAGAGATGAATATTAAAACTGTTGAAGATGTTTTTATCCACCTGCTTTCAGACACCTACAGCGCAGAAAAACAATTGACTCGGGCGCTATCGAAATTAGCCAGAGCTGCCTCCAGTGAAAAATTAAGTCAGGCATTTCAGTCCCACCTTGAAGAGACCCAAGGGCAAATTGAACGTATTGATCAGATCGTTGAATCCGAAGCGGGTATTAAAGTAAAACGCATGAAGTGTGTGGCGATGGAAGGTCTGATCGAAGAGGCCAACGAGGTCATTGAGAGCACCGAGAAAAACGAAGTGCGTGACGCTGCGCTTATTGCCGCCGCACAGAAAGTTGAGCACTATGAGATTGCCAGCTACGGCACTCTTGCCACTCTCGCAGAGCAACTGGGCTATCGCAAAGCAGTGAAACTGCTGAATGAAACCCTGGAAGAAGAGAAAGCAACCGATATTAAACTGACCGATTTAGCCATCGGCAACGTGAATCAGAAAGCGCAAAATAAATCCTGAATTATTTTTATCCTGGTTATTAAATATCCGCTTTTAATTAATTCATTCCCAGAGGACATTACAAATGAATGCTATCGAACATTATCATGACTGGCTTCGTGACGCCCATGCTATGGAAAAACAAGCCGAATCGATGCTGGAATCCATGGCGGGTCGTATCGATAACTATCCTGATCTACGCTCGAGAATTGAGCAACATATTAGCGAAACCAAACATCAAATTACGATTCTGGAAGAGATCCTCGACCGCAATAATATCTCACGTTCTGTCATTAAAGATTCCATGAGTAAAATGGCGGCGTTGGGACAATCCATTGGTGGTATTTTTCCATCTGATGAAATCGTAAAAGGTTCGATCAGCGGTTATGTTTTTGAACAATTCGAAATTGCCTGCTATACCTCCCTGCTTGCTGCGGCGCAAAAAGCAGGCGATACCGCCTCAATTCCGGCTATTGAATCTATTCTCAATGAAGAGAAACAAATGGCTGACTGGCTGATTAAGCATATTCCGCAAACGACGGAACAATTTTTACTGCGCTCGGAAACTGACGGCGTAGAAGCCAAAAAATAACAAATACATCAGGAGGCATAATGTTTCGACACGTTAAGCAACTTCAATATACGGTGCGAGTCAGCGAGCCTAACCCTGGTTTAGCGAATCTTTTGCTTGAGCAATTTGGCGGCCCACAGGGCGAACTGGCTGCGGCATGTCGTTACTTCACTCAGGGCCTGGGTGATGATGATGCTGGACGCAAAGAGATGCTGATGGACATTGCGACCGAAGAACTGAGTCACCTTGAAATCATCGGCTCCCTTGTCGGGATGCTGAATAAAGGGGCCAAAGGCGCACTGGCCGAGGGGACGGAAAATGAAGCCGAACTCTACCGATCCTTAACGGCAAATGGGAATGACAGCCATATCACCTCGCTGCTGTATGGCGGCGGTCCGGCCCTCACTAACTCCGCCGGTGTGCCCTGGACTGCAGCGTATATCGATACGATTGGCGAAGTGACAGCCGATTTACGCTCCAATATCGCGGCTGAAGCACGCGCTAAAATCATCTACGAACGCCTGATCAACGTAACGGACGATCCCGGTGTTAAGGATGCACTGGCATTTTTGATGACGCGCGAAGCGGCACACCAGCTCTCCTTTGAAAAGGCGCTCTACTCTATTCGTAATAATTTTCCGCCGGGCAAACTGCCACCGGTCGAGCAATACACGAATGTGTATTACAACATGTCACAAGGCGACGATCCGCGTGGAAGCTGGAACAGCGATGATTATTTCGATTATGTTGCCGATCCGCAGCCTGCCGTGGATGGCGGAGATGGCCTGGCGACCGTCAAACTGACCAAAGAGCAACAGGCGATGGTCAAAGCGATGGCGAAAAGAACCCAGTCCGATCCGAACGCAGACCCATTAACCGGCGCTGAGCTGGGCGATGGCGAACCTAAGGACAAAGCATAAGCAAGTACAACGATAAAACCGTGTGTGTCATGTCCCTGTTGACCCCGTAAATACGGGGTCTTTTTTTAAGCCAATCAGAAACGGTAACCGGCAGAGAACATAAATACCCACGGGTCGAGGCGGATATCGTCGTGCTGCTTAACGCCGCCGAGTTTGTAGTCTGCGGTGGTATCGATATCCATGTACCAGACTGACATGTTAATCAGCCAGTCACGGTTGATCAGATAGTCCATACCGACCTGACCTGCTGCCCCCCAGGAGTCTTTAAGACTCAAATCGGAAACGCCGGTCTCTTCGCCATTCTTATTAACATCAGTATTAAAGAAGGTCGTGTAATTAAGACCAACCCCAACATAAGGACGCAGTTTGCTGCTGGAATCACCGAAATACCACTGCGCCATCAGGGTTGGCGGCAGGTGATGAACGGTGGCGATATCACCGGTCGCCTGCGTGCCTACTTTATGGCGGAATGGCGTTGCCGCCAGCAGTTCAACACCGATGTTATCGGTCGCCATATAAGTGAATGTCAAACCTAACTGCGTGTTGTTACTGACATTAAAGCCGCCTAAATGGCCTAACGTTCCATCCGCACCTTCCGTCGGTCTTACCGTCGCCGAACCGGCACGAATAAAGAACTCGCCAGCTTCATGCGCGTAAACGCTGCCAGAGAGAAGTGTACATACTGCCAACGCCGCCACTGTTAATTTTTTCATATCCGCTCCATCGTTATGGTTATAAATACGTTACAAATATACCTACATTGGAGTAATAAGTGATCTCTCCAGAGTCACATTCGACTATCAAATTCAATGTTTGTTGATCCAGATTAAAGTAGAAGTGGTATTGAAAATACCATTATTGGAATCAGATCAATTTTTAATATTTCTATGATGAATGCATTTCTTGCGTTTTTTGCGTTTGTTAAAACTGACTCCCCGTAGATTTGTTGAGCAAATTACTCTGGCTTTACAAAGATATGCTTTTCCATACACCCCTTGATGCTGCCACTGCGCCGTTATCCAGGGTACAATTGCATGCTTAACAACACCTGCAGAACTCAAGGAGAGTGCATGTCTATCACGGCGAAATCTGTATACCGTGACACCGGGAATTTTTTCCGTAATCAATTTTTAACCATCCTGCTGATCTCGCTGCTGTGCGCGTTCATAACGGTGGTATTAGGGCATGCCTTCTCACCCAGCGATGCGCAGATTGCACAGTTAAGTGAAGGGGATCATCTTGAGGGAAGCGTAGGCTTGTTCGAGCTGGTGCAAAACATGACGCCGGAGCAGCAACAGATCCTGTTGCGCGCCTCTGCGGCATCAACGTTTTCTGGTCTGATCGGTAATGCGGTGATGGCTGGCGGCGTGCTGCTGATGATTCAGTTAATTTCAGCCGGTCATCGCGTCAGCGCCCTGCGCGCGATCGGTGCCAGTGCGCCGATCCTGCCGCGCCTTTTCATCCTGATTTTGCTGACCACCCTGTTGGTACAGCTTGGAATTATGCTGGTGGTCGTTCCCGGAATCCTGTTAGCTATCCTGCTGGCGCTGGCGCCGATTATGCTGGTGCAGGATAAAATGGGCGTATTCGCCGCCATGCGCAACAGTATGCGTATGGCGTGGTCTAATATGCGACTGGTCGCCCCGGCGGTGATGGGCTGGCTGCTGGCAAAAACGCTGCTGTTGCTGTTTGCCTCCAGCTTTGCTGCGCTTGACCCTAACGTTGGCGCCGTAATCGCGAATACGTTGAGCAATCTGATCTCCGCCATATTGCTCATCTACCTGTTCCGTCTGTATATGTTGATTCGCCAATAACCCTGTCTGCGTCGCCGGCAGTAATGCCCGACGCGTTTGATTACGGAATCGAAGAATGAAGCAGTTTCTTGATTTTTTACCGCTGGTTGTCTTCTTTGTTTTTTACAAAGTGTACGACATCTATGCGGCCACCTCGGCACTCATTGTCGCAACGGCTATCGTGCTCATCTACAGCTGGGTTCGCTATCGTAAAGTTGAAAAAATGGCGCTGATCACCTTTGTTCTGGTGGCCGTGTTCGGCGGGTTAACCCTCTTCTTCCATAATGATGAGTTTATTAAATGGAAAGTGACGGTGATTTACGGCCTGTTTGCCGGTGCGCTTCTGGTTAGCCAGTGGATCATGAAAAAGCCGCTGATCCAGCGCATGCTGGGTAAAGAACTGACGCTGCCACAACCGGTCTGGTCGAAGCTCAATCTCGCGTGGGCCATCTTCTTTATTCTGTGTGGGCTTGCCAATATCTACATCGCCTTCTGGCTGCCGCAAAACATCTGGGTGAACTTTAAGGTATTCGGCCTCACCGCCTTGACGTTGATCTTTACCCTGTTGAGTGGTGTTTATATCTATCGCCATCTCCCGCAAGAAGACAAATCGTAAATGCTCATCCAACCAGGCCCATAGGCCTGGTTTTGCTTTCTGCGCAATCCCTACCGTACTCGCCCTCAATTGCATGAATCATGAAGATATTATGGAGATTGCCTTCACAACATTGAAATGAGAATAATTATCATTGATATTCCGTATCGAATTTTTACAATTGGGATGTCAGTTGATGAATACGATAACAAAAATTTCTCCACGCCCTCTGGCGCTTTTGATAGCCACAGCATTAAGCGGAAATGCATTCGCCACAGATGACGTTCTGAACGACGGTGAAACGATGGTCGTCCAGGCCACTGCCGAAGAAGCTCTCAAGCAACAACCCGGTGTTTCTATTATCACCGCCAAAGACATTGAAAAATCCCCACCGGTCAACGACCTCTCCGATATTATTCGCACCATGCCCGGTGTGAACCTGACGGGCAACAGCGCCAGCGGCAGTCGGGGAAATAACCGTCAGATTGATATTCGCGGCATGGGTCCGGAAAACACGCTGATCCTGATTGACGGCGTGCCGGTCACCTCTCGGAACTCGGTGCGCTATAGCTGGCGCGGGGAGCGTGATACCCGTGGTGACACAAACTGGGTACCGGCGGAGATGGTCGAGCGTATTGAGGTGCTGCGCGGCCCGGCAGCGGCTCGTTACGGTTCCGGCGCGGCGGGTGGCGTCGTAAATATCATCACTAAACGACCAACGAACGATTGGCACGGCTCGCTGTCTCTTTATACCAACCAGCCCGAGAACAGCAAAGAAGGTGCCACCAGGCGTGCGAACGTCAATCTGAGCGGCCCGCTCATTGACGATGTTCTCACCATGCGTTTGTATGGCAACATCAACAAAACTGACGCCGATGCGGCGGATATCAATACCCGGCAAAATGGATCCTATGCCGCAGGGCGCGAAGGGGTGCGCAATAAAGACATCAACGCCCTGCTCTCCTGGAAACTGACGCCACAGCAAATTGTTGATTTTGACTACAGCTACAGCCGTCAGGGCAATATCTATGCCGGGGATACGCAGTATAGCAACGCCAACGTCAGTCCTGACGGGCTGGTCAGTACCCTTTACGGCGATGAAACCAACCGGATGTATCGTCAGTCGTGGGGGCTGACGCATAACGGCATCTGGGACTGGGGACAGTCTACATTCGGCGTCTACTACGAAAAAACCAACAATACCCGGATGCAGGAAGGCTCGACCGGTAAAGTGGAAGGGATGATCAATAACACCGAATACGCCACCAGCCGCCTGGGATCTTATCGTTCTTCCGGAGAACTCAACATCCCTGTCTTCTGGCTGGTTGATCAAACCCTGACGCTGGGTGCGGAGTGGAACCGTGACGAACTCAACGATCCGGCGTCTATGCAGGCCACCAGCGCATCCGGCGTGCAGATTGGCAATGTCTCCGGTGACGCCTCCAGTCGCAGCACCAAAAATAGCGCCACGCTCACCGGTATCTATCTGGAAGATAATATCGAAGCGCGGCCTGGCACGGATATTATTCCGGGGATCCGTTTTGACTATCACGACGAATTTGGCAGCAACTGGAGCCCCAGTCTGAATATATCGCAGGAACTGGGCGATCTGTTTAAGCTGAAAGCCGGGATTGCGCGCGTCTTTAAAGCGCCAAACCTGTATCAGTCCAGCGAGGGATATTTGCTCTCCACGCGCGGCAACGGGTGTCCGAATACTATCGCCGCCGGCAGTTGTTATCTGCTGGGTAATCCGGATCTGGACCCAGAAATCAGTATTAACAAAGAGATCGGCCTGGAATTTAATTACGCTGGGTGGGATGCGGGAATCACCTGGTTCCGTAATGACTATAAGAACAAAATCGTCGCCGGGACCGATATTATCGGTTACGCCTCCAACGGAAATAACATCCTGCAATGGGAAAATGGTGGCAAAGCGATTGTCGAAGGTCTGGAAGGTAACGTGGTGATCCCGCTGGTGCCGGAAACGTTAAGCTGGCGCACAAACGCGACGTATATGATCAAATCCGAGAACAAGGACACCGGTAACCCGCTCTCCGTGATCCCGAAATACACCATTAACACCCTGCTCGACTGGCAGGTGAACGACAAGCTCTCCACGCAGCTACAGTGGACGCAGTACGGTCGACAAAAACCGCGCGAGTATGCTGAAACGCGCAACGAAACGGGTGCCATGTCGGATAAGGAGATAGGTGCCTACGCGGTTGTCGGACTCGGCGCTAATTACCAGATGACGAAAAACCTGCGCCTGAACGCCGGGATCAGCAACCTGTTCGACAAGCGGATCTATCGTGAAAACGATGGCGCCTCAACCTACAACGAACCCGGACGCGCTTACTATGCGGGCGTAACGATGTCATTCTAATCACCCAAACGCCCGTCTCGCGGGCGTTTCCCCTCTGTTCTCCATGCTAAAATCATAGTAGCATCGCGCCTGAAATTTTTTTCTACAGTCGGTTTTACAATGACAACAACAACTCACGCCCCGCAGGGCGAACTGGTTTTACGCACACTGGCTATGCCTGCCGATACCAATGCCAACGGTGATATTTTTGGCGGCTGGCTGATGTCGCAGATGGATATTGGCGGTGCTATTCAGGCCAAAGAGATTGCCCATGGTCGGGTGGTGACCGTCCGCGTGGAAGGAATGAGCTTTCTGCGTCCAGTTGCCGTCGGCGATGTGGTATGTTGCTACGCCCGTTGCGTGAAGCGCGGAACCACTTCCGTCAGCATCAATATTGAAGTCTGGGTCAAGAAAGTGGCGTCAGAGCCAATTGGCCAGCGCTACAAAGCGACAGAGGCACTGTTTATCTACGTCGCGGTAGATCCAGACGGTAAACCCCGCCCGCTACCGGTAGAATAAACACAAAAAAGCCTCCATTACGGAGGCTTTTACGTTATCACCAGATGATCATTCGATTTGCGTGGTGCCGTTCAGACGGAAGACGATATTCACGACCAGCCCTGAACCCGGTTTACCGGCTTCATAGCGCCATCTGCGCATCGCATTCTTCACTTCACGTTCAAACATGTTAGCCGGTTGCGCTGACACGATTTGTACGTTGTCCACCCGGCCATCGGACGTAACATCAAACTTCACTTTTACCCGCCCCTCAATACGTAATGCCTGAGCGCGCGCCGGATACTGCGGCTGGTTACGCGTTAACGCACGTGGACCTGCCGGAACGCTCACCGTCGGCTTGCTGGTGGCCGGACGCGAAGGCGCGGTATTCTCAAACGGCGACGCCGGACGCGGCTCGGCAGGTTTGACATCACGCTTCGGCTGCTCCTGTACCTTTTTCACCGGTTTCGGTTTGGGCTTGGGTTTAGGCTTCGGTTTCTCGATAACAACCGGCGCCTCTTTAGGCGGTTCGGGAATCGGTTCCGGCTCAGGTTCAGGCTCGACAACCGGTTCCGGCGGCGGCTGGACAGCCTGCGGTGGTTCCAGGTCGGCTGGCGAAACCATCGTTACGGAGATGGGCTGCGCAGGGGCAGGCAATTCAATAACCTGATGTACCGAGGTATACAAGAGTCCCGCCACTAAAGCGCCATGAATGCCGACAGAAAGTAGTGTCGGCCAGGGAAAGCGACGAGGTAAATCAAGGGTCATTGAAGTCATAATCGTTTCAGTTAAAAAACCAGGACCCAATTTTAAATGCAAATAGCAATCATATTCAATAAGCCATCGCCATAAGCGCCATTTTTCTCCTAAAAATTCCCTGACAATTGTACGGCCTTAACAAGGCTGTCATCTTTGCGTTGCAGTAAAGAGGCCTTTCAAATAACGTATTTAGCACTTTTACCGAACAAGGAGCCCTATCCGTGCTTTATGTCATCTACGCGCAAGATAACCCGAATTCACTTGAAAAGCGTCTTTCCGTCCGCCCCGCGCATCTGGCACGACTACAGTTGCTTCACGACGAAGGACGTCTCCTGACTGCAGGCCCCATGCCAGCGGTAGATAGTAACGATCCCGGTGCGGCAGGTTTTACCGGCTCCACGGTGATTGCTGAATTTGACTCACTGGAAGAGGCGCAATCCTGGGCCGAGGCTGACCCGTATGTTGCCGCCGGGGTTTACGCGCAGGTTTCAGTGAAACCCTTTAAGAAGACGTTCTGAAAGACGTGTTCATTGGGCACCGCATGCGGTGCCCTGTTCACTCAGAGGCTATGGATCGCAAACAGCAGCGAATTACGTTGCTGATTCAGGACACATTTTCTGATTGAGTGGATCCGCATATTCCGACGCGACTGTCCTTCAAGCCAACGCGCTTTACGGCGACTGGCCTGACGCAGCATCCGCCAGCGTCCCACTTCCGTTCTACTCCGCTTCATGATACCTACTCTTACAGTGCAAGAATGGGCATTATACCCCCCACAGACAGGCAGGCTAGCGCTTTTGCCGTGTTTTTATTTGCCAGATTTATCATGACGCGTAAACTCATAACAATACGCTTTCAAAAGGATTTTTAATCTATGACAACCTTCTACACGGTGGTGAGTTGGCTGGTCATTCTGGGCTACTGGGTGCTCATTGCCGGTGTAACATTACGTATTTTAATGAAACGTCGCGCGGTTCCTTCTGCGATGGCCTGGCTGCTGATCATTTATATTCTGCCGTTGGTCGGAATTATTGCTTATTTATCCTTCGGGGAACTGCATCTGGGCAAGCGTCGGGCAGAACGCGCTCGCGCAATGTGGCCATCCACCGCAAAGTGGCTGAACGATCTCAAAGCCTGCAAACATATCTTCGCCGAAGAGAACAGCAGCGTCGCCGCTTCGCTGTTCAAACTTTGTGAGCGTCGTCAGGGCATCGCGGGGGTTAAAGGCAACCAACTCCAGTTGCTCACCGATTCTGACGATGTGATGCAGGCGCTGATCCGCGATATTCAGTTGGCGAGACATAACATCGAAATGGTGTTCTATATCTGGCAACCCGGCGGTATGGCGGATCAGGTGGCGGAATCCCTGATGGCTGCCGCACGACGCGGGATCCATTGCCGACTCATGCTGGACTCTGCAGGTAGCGTCGCTTTCTTCCGCAGCCCCTGGGCGGCGATGATGCGCAACGCCGGTATCGAAGTGGTCGAAGCGCTGAAGGTTAACCTGTTCCGTGTGTTCCTGCGTCGCATGGACCTGCGTCAGCACCGCAAGATGGTGATGATTGATAACTATATTGCTTATACCGGCAGCATGAATATGGTGGATCCGCGCTTTTTCAAACAGGATGCGGGCGTCGGTCAGTGGGTGGATCTGATGGCGCGAATGGAAGGTCCGGTGGCAACCGCAATGGGCATCGTCTATTCCTGCGACTGGGAGATTGAAACCGGCAAACGCATTCTGCCTCCGCCGCCGGACGTCAACATAATGCCGTTCGAAGAGGCCAGCGGACACACAATTCATACCATCGCTTCCGGCCCAGGCTTTCCGGAAGATCTGATACACCAGGCGCTGCTGACGGCGGCTTATTCGGCGCGTGAATATTTAATTATGACCACCCCCTACTTCGTGCCGAGCGACGATTTGCTGCATGCCATCTGTACAGCGGCGCAGCGCGGTGTGGACGTCAGTATTATTCTGCCACGCAAGAACGATTCACTCCTGGTTGGCTGGGCCAGCCGCGCCTTCTTTACCGAGCTGTTGGCGGCCGGGGTGAAAATTTATCAGTTCGAAGGCGGTCTGTTGCATACCAAGAGCGTACTGGTCGATGGTGAACTCAGTCTGGTCGGGACCGTGAATCTGGATATGCGCAGTCTGTGGCTGAATTTTGAGATCACGCTGGTGATTGATGACGTCGGATTCGGCGGCGATCTGGCGGCTGTGCAGGACGATTATATCTCCCGTTCTCGCCTGCTGGACGCGAATTTGTGGCTAAAACGCCCGCTCTGGCAGCGGATCACCGAGCGACTGTTTTACTTCTTCAGTCCGTTGCTGTAAAACGTGCCCAAGAGACAGTAAACAGGTAGTCACTATGGATATGGATCTGAACAATCGCCTGACTGAAGACGAAACGCTTGAGCAGGCTTACGATATTTTTCTCGAACTGGCGGCCGATAACCTCGACCCGGCGGACATTATTCTGTTCAACCTGCAGTTTGAGGAGCGCGGCGGCGCGGAGTTATTTGACCCGTCAGAAGACTGGCAGGATCACGTGGATTATGACCTGAACCCGGACTTCTTTGCCGAAGTGGTGATTGGTCTGGCAGACAGTGAAGACGGCGAGATCAACGATATTTTTGCCCGCGTGTTGCTGTGTCGCGAAAAAAATCACAAGCTCTGCCATATTCTCTGGCGCGAATAATCAAAGACAAGAGCCGCAATCGCGGCTCTTTTTATTTAGTCCGGCAATTTACTGCCGCAGTGGTTACAAAATTTCGCGCTATGTTCATGCTGGCTCTGCTGGCACTGTGGGCATTGGCGCTGTTGATTCCGCTTTTGAAACGCCATGCTCATATGCGTGGTGATCAACCCAGTAGGAATGGCAATCACTGAATAGCCAATCAAAATCAGGACTGATGCCACAATCCGCCCCAATGGCGTATGTGGCGAAATATCGCCATACCCAACCGTCGTGACGGTCACAATCGCCCAGTAGACCGACGCATTCAGCGTGGTGAATCCATATTCCGGTCCTTCGATGAGATACATCAACGTGCCGAAAATAATCATCAAAATGCCGATAAACGAATAAAACAGAATCAGCTGATGCCGGGCACTCATAATCGCCCGCCAGAATACCCGTAATGAAGGCATAAAACGCAACAGCTTAAGGATCCGCAGGATACGAATGGCCCGCATAGCCCGCCAGGCAAAAACGTAATTGAGGCTGATTTCCGGCCACAGCCACATCACATACAACGGCAGAATAGTCGCTAAATCAATTAAGCCCCAGAAGCTGAAGACATATTTCGCCGGATTCGGCCAGCTCACTAAACGCAGCA
>NZ_JBFWLF010000141.1:0-11331 GCF_050252275.1 Citrobacter sp.
TCTTTCCATGACCCACTGGCCTGTATTGAAGATCCCAAAAGCAGCGAGCTCGGTGAATGGCTGGCGCAGGCGTTCGAACTACCGCTGGTGACAAGCGTTGGTTACGAAACGCCCGGCTCTTTCGGCAGTTGGTGTGCGGATCTGAATTTACACTGCATCACAGCGGAATTCCCGCCGATCTCATCAGATGAGGCCAGCGAGAAATATCTCCAGGCGATGTCCACGCTTCTGCGCTGGCATCCTAAAGATGCAGTTGTCCGGTCGTAAAGTGCAATGCGGGCTCCACATCGACCGCAAGCCAGGTAGGACCATCAAGATCGGCAAAGCTGACCTGCGGCGTCAGCGGTAATGCGGCAGAAATGGCCCGTGACGTGCAAAGCATGCAGCCCAGCATCAGGGCAAATCCTTGTTCGCGGGCATCGGTAGCCAGCGCCAGCGCCTCGGTCAGTCCGCCGGTTTTGTCCAGCTTGATATTGACCATTTCATAACGCCCATGCAGCGCTTTCAGGCTGCTACGGGTATGACAGCTCTCATCGGCGCAGATCGGCAGCGGATGGATAAAATTTTCCAGCGCAGCATCATCCTGTGCCGGAAGCGGTTGTTCCAGCATCGCGACACCCAAATCAGCTAACAGCTGGCAGCGCGCCGCCAGCCCTTCCGCCCGCCAGGACTCATTGGCATCGACAATTAAGGTCGCCTCCGGTACTGCCGACCGAATCGCCACCATACGTTCGCTGATCATCCGATCGTCCAGTTTCACCTTCAGCAGCCGGGCTCCGGCTTCCCACAGCGCCGCTGCGCTGGCCGCCATTTGTTCCGGGGTACCAATCACGACGGTCTGTGCGGTGGCAATTGTCGTCGGCAGCGCCACGTTAAGGGTTTCCGTCAGCGTTTGTTGCTGCTGGCGTGCCTGGAGATCCCACAGCGCACAGTCAACCGCGTTGCGTGCCGCACCTGCCGGGAGCAGTTTTTGCAGCGCTTCCCGGGTCAACCCCTTTTCCAGTTGCGGGACAATGCTCATGATCTGTGCCATTACGGAGGCATCGCTTTCCCCGTAACGCGGATAGGGCGTGCACTCACCAATCCCTTTCACACCCTCTTCTTCCAGTTCAACCACCACGACACGCGCCTCACTGCGGCTGCCACGGGCAATCACAAAAGGGGTATGTAACGGCCAGGCTTCCTCGTATACCTTCACAGAACGCATTTTTTCTCCTTAAGCAATGACGTGGTGGTTTGTGCGCTTCACCGAAATAGCGTTTGCCGTGTTATCGGCTGTTGGCATAAACTAGCTGTGACGTTAACTATATGTAAACAGGAAGATAACCATGTCACAAACCGTTCATTTCCAGGGCAACCCGGTTGCAGTCGCCAACTCCATTCCTCAAGCGGGTAGCAAAGCGCAGCCTTTTACCCTCGTGGCAAAAGATCTGTCTGACGTCGCACTGAGCCAGTTTGCTGGCAAACGCAAAGTCCTGAACATTTTCCCGAGCATCGATACCGGCGTTTGCGCGGCATCGGTACGTAAGTTTAACCAACTGGCCACTGAAATCGACAATACCGTGGTGCTGTGTGTTTCTGCCGATCTGCCGTTTGCCCAGTCCCGCTTCTGCGGCGCTGAAGGTCTGAGCAACGTTATCACGCTGTCCACGCTGCGTAACGCTGAATTCCTGAAAAACTACGGCGTTGAAATCACCGAAGGCCCGCTGAAAGGTCTGGCCGCGCGTGCGGTCGTCGTTCTGGATGAAAATGACAACGTCATCTTCAGCCAACTGGTGAATGAAATTACCAACGAACCTGACTATGCCGCTGCGCTGGAAGTCCTGAAAGCGTAAGGTCCCCGTCATACAAAAATGCCTCCATTTCGGAGGCATTTTTTTACTCTTCGCCCTTCTTCTGATTCAGGCCATATTCACGCAGCTTATTCGCAATCGCGGTATGTGAAACCCCCAGGCGTTTCGCCAGCTTGCGGGTACTGGGATAACTGCGGTAAAGCTGGGTTAACACTGAGCGCTCAAAACGGCTGGTGATATCATCCAGCGACCCCTCCATCGCATCTTCACCTACCGCAACCGTCGTCGCATCGTAGTCAGGCAGCAAAATATCCTGCGGCCGCAGCTCGTAACCTTCAAGCTGCGTCAGCGCCCGGTAGATGGCGTTTTTCAGTTGACGCACGTTGCCGGGCCAGCCGTAACGGGTCAATACCGTACTGAGATCGGCAGCCAGTTTAGGACGCGGCACGCCCTGCTCATCGGCGAAACGCGCCACAAACAGTTCAGTCAGCGGCATGATGTCCTGCGGACAATCGCGCAGCGGCGGCAGATTCAGCGTCAGCACGTTAAGGCGATAATAGAGATCTTCGCGAAACAGCCCTTTCTGCACCAGTTCAACGAGATTCTTTTGCGTCGCACAGATCACGCGCACATCGACATGTACCTCATGATCTTCCCCAACCCGACGAAACGTACCGTCATTGAGGAACCGCAGTAGCTTGGTCTGCATGCGCGGCGACATTTCACCAATCTCATCAAGCAGCACCGAACCGCCGTTTGCCTGCTCGAAGAAGCCTTTTTTGCCTTCTGGCGCATGACCAAACAGTTCGCTTTCCACCGCATCTTCAGGGATCGACGCGCAGTTGAGCGCCAGATACGGTTTGCCCGCGCGCGGGCTGGCCTGGTGACAGGCATACGCAAACAGATCTTTACCGGTGCCGGTATCGCCGGTAATCAACAGCGGCGCACTCAGCATCGCCAGTTTGCGCGCCTGTTCGACAACATGCTTCATTTTGCCGCTGACGGCGATGATTTGGCTAAAAGCGCTGACATCCTGGGTTGCCAGATTCTGCAACTGACGCCCCATCCGGAGTGTTGAACGCAGCATGACCACCGCACCGGTGAGCATGGTTTCGTCAGTTTCCCCTTGCAGATAAACCGGCGTGATTTCCATCAGGAAATTCTGCCCGTTGATTACCACATGTTCGTTATGGGACGCCTGCGGATTGCCTTCCAGCCAGCGCTGGAAGTTAAAACCGTTGATCAGTTGTGCAGCGGTATGGTTGCGCATCCGCTCCGGGTTAAGCGCAAACAGCTGGCAGCTTGCCGGGTTTGCCATCTCAATCTTGCTTTTCAGATCCAGCGACAGAACAGGTTCAGGCAGCGCCTCAAGCAGCGCGCTGAGCGCGAGGTGCTCCCGCTCTGACGGCATCCATGGCACAGTGCGTACATCGGTGACGCCTGCAATGCGGCGAATTTCCGCCATCAAACTGCTGAAGTTAGTGAACTCCAGTTCAGCAAAGTTAAGGTAGATTCGCCCGATGGGGTCAATCTCGATACCGCGCAAATCGATGCTGCGTAGCACCAGTAAATCAAGTAATTCGCGAGTCAGACCAAGTCGGTCTTCACAAAAGACTTCCAGACGCATGGGGGAACCTTCAACTGAATAATGAGCTATAGATATGATGATAAGCCAGGAATGGGGAACCAGGAAGGATTCTGTCAACAAATATTGACAGCATGACGGAAAAACAGGCGTTTCGGCGTAAAGTTACGCGGTCAACGCCTGTGATTAGATTACTTTTCTCGCGGGGATCCGTTTTTCTGCAACGTCTCTTTGAGCTGCCCGATCAATTGACGCCGGAAATCACCCAGGCGCGGTTTGTCATCGTCCAGCCACGGCAACGGGCGGCAAAGCTCCATCGCTTTGATCCCCAGTCGTGCGGTTAACAACCCCGCGCCGATCCCCTGCGCGGCTCGGGTCGACAGGCGCGCCGCGAGATCCTGCGACATCCAGTCCATCCCCACTTCCCGCACCAATTCGCTGGCTCCGGCAAAAGCGATGTTGAGCAACACCAGTCGGAACAGACGCAAACGGCTGTAATAGCCCAGCTCTATCCCGTACAGCGTGGCGATGCGGTTAATCAGTCGCAAATTGCGCCAGGCAATAAATGCCATATCCACCAGCGCCAGCGGACTGACTGCGATCATCAGCGTCGACTCCGCCGCCGAACGGCTGATTTCTCGCCGCGCCTGAGCATCCAGCACCGGCTGAACCAGATGGGCGTAAAGACTGACCACTTCGCGATCGTTCTGCGTTTCGTGAATCGAGGCATACCAGCGCTGCAACGCCGGGTGCGACTGGTCGATTCCGGCCTGCTGCGCCAGTTTCTCACAGAAGGCCCGTCCTTTGCCGGCACCGTGGCTATGCAGCAGGTCACGCGCTTCATCGCGCTCGTGAGCACGCTGGCGCAAACGCCACAGACGTCGCCATTCGGTTGCCACCGATCCGACTCCCGCCCCAATAATCAGCGCCCCGGCCGCGCAACCGCCGAGCGCCATCCAGTCCTGGGTTTGCCAGGCGTTCATTGTCCACTGAACACCTTGTCCCACCACGCTTACGCCGAACAGCGCCAGGCCGCCCATCACCATCTTGCGCCACAGACTGCGCTTCGGGCGTAGCGCTGCGTCAATCACCGCTTCGGCTTGTCCCTCTTCTTCCAGCGGTTCATCAACGGTGGCCGGGGCAAAGGACTGAGCTTGCGTCTCGCTAAACGTTTGTTGCGCTTTAAAAGCCGGGCTCTGCTCGACGTCAAGCGGACCGGCGAAATCAATCCGCGGTTTTATCGGTTCGCTCATCGCAATTTATCTCCTATTAAAAACTCCAGCGCGGCATCCAGGCGAATGTGCGGCAGCGGCTTATCGACGTCCATTTTCTGCGGTCGAAACGCTTCAAACTGAAATCCCTGGCGGTCCCAGAACGCCTGTCCCGGCAAACGTGCCGGCACTTCACCGGGGTAGACCGTCAGCGGCGAGCCATCGCTTAAGCGATTTCCGCGCAGCGCCGGGATCTTCTCGCCGTTAACGTCAATCAGTCCGCTGGTGGTAGCCTGAACGGAGGCCAACCCCAGACAATCCATGCTGATTCCTTCAAACGCGGCGTTCTGCCAGGCATCCTGAATCAACTGTTGCAGCAGCGACACCATATTGGCGTGCTGATCGATCGTCACATGATCCGCTTTGGTGGCGGCAAACAGCAGTTTGTCGATCACCGGTGAAAACAGCCGACGGAACAGCGTACGCTGACCGTAATGGAAACTTTGCATCAGTTGGGTTAAGGCAAGACGCATGTCGTTGAACGCCTGCGGCCCGCTGTTGAGCGGTTGCAGGCAATCCACCAGCACAATCTGACGATCGAAGCGCAGAAAATGGTTCTTATAAAACCCTTTCACCACTTTTTCACAGTAGTAGTTAAAACGCTCACGCAGCATCCCGGCGTTGGTGTGTTTATCCGCCTGAGCCAGTCTGGATTCCCCCCACGCCTCCACATCCGGCCAGGGGAAGAATTGCAGCGCCGGTGCACCCGCCATATCGCCGGGCAGGACAAATCGGCCCGGCTGGATAAAGTGAAGCCCCTGCTGTTTGCACTGATGCAGGTATTCCGTCCACGCCGCCGCGATATCAGCCAGGCGGTTTTCATCGGCGGGTGCCAGCGGATCCAGCCCTTGCGTCAGCTGTCGCCATTTCGCCGACCATTCCGCCCGCTGCCCGGTGAGCAACCCGGTCATCTGCCGCGACCAGCTCAGATAATCCTGCGCCAGCATCGGCAGGTCGAGCAGCCATTCGCCGGGATAATCGACAATTTCCAGGTACAGCGTCGACGTCTCTTTGAAGTGACGCAACAGGGAATCATTGGATTTATAGCGCAGCGCCAGGCGAATTTCGCTGACCCCACGGGTGGGCGTCGGCCACGTCGGCGGATCGCCATACAGCTGGGCCAGCCCTTCATCGTAGGTAAAGCGAGGAATGCCAAAATCGCGCTGCGGAACGCGTTTCACCCCGAGCAGGCGCTCTTCACGCACCGCGCTGAGCAAAGGCAGTCGCGCCCCGGCATGGATATTGAGCAACTGATTAACCATCGCCGTGATAAATGCGGTTTTTCCGCTCCGGCTCAGCCCCGTGACCGCGAGGCGCAAATGCCGGTCAACACCGCGATTAACCAGCGCATTGAGTTCAGTGGTGAGTCTCTTCATCGCCATCCCGTTATGCCTGAAGACCAGAAAAAAGTATAATGCATCCCTCTAATATAGGGGCAGGTCGTTGATTTTCAATCGGGTTGTGTCGAGTGGGATGTTCACCCGACTGACCCCGTTAAGGGAAAACAGGACAGGCTGAAATAAAAGTATGCTAATGAGCTAAGCAGCGTTCAAAAGCCGAGCGAACGCTTTCATAGCATGCTCTTGAACGCATCAACTGCTCCCAGATCGAGTTATGACCCGCCCCATCGATCGTGAGTAGTGTCTTTTGGCAGGCCTGCGCTGCCGACGAGACCAGTTTTTTCGGTATATCGGCAGGGATGATGGTGTCATTTTCGGCAGCGATAACCAACAAATCACCGGTAAATTCAGCGGCGATGGCCCACGCATCCGTCGCGTCCCAACTGCGATCCTGGCGTATGATGGCCGAAAAATCGGGGCCAAATTTAACCGGATACGCAGGCGTTGCATAGACACCTGGCACCATCAGAATCAGCGAGCGCAGCGGAACCATTTTACTGAGTTGAAGCGCATTGTACGCCCCCATGCTGACGCCCACACAACCGGTAAAAATCTGCCCCTGATAATCCATCACCGCCGTTGCCTGTTGGGTGCGGCTCAACAACGAGGAATCGCGAATGTCGCCGCCGGTTTCTCCATGACCTAAAAAATCGAATATCGTCGTTCCAAAACCTGACTCATCCAACATAACGCGATACTTGTGGAAAATGGTTCTGTCTTTCCCGCCGCCGTGTAGCATCAGGACATGTCCATTGCGGCCAAACGTACTTTCAGCGTAAAGCGTTTCGCCCTGAAAAGGGACCAGGAAAGAGTGGCTTTGCATCATGAGCGTCGCATTATTAAAGGATGGGATATCAGGTTTTATCAAACCCGATAACTTCATGCAATGGTCTGCAATCAATCTGCCGCGCCAGGTTCGGGCTGCCACAGAAATGCTGATTCATGAAGTTCATTGCTACACGGCACAATCCACCGCGCTGTGTTGTCAACCGCAGACTAACTCCCTAAGATGTATAGTATTAACTCTCCGATGGAGTTGCAGGAGTATGACCCCCACTATTTATGATATCGCTCGCGTGGCGGGTGTGTCGAAGTCGACGGTCTCGCGCGTATTAAACAAGCAAACCAATATCTCACCGGAAGCGCTGGAAAAAGTGCAGCGCGCTATTGATGAACTGCAGTATCAGCCGAATAAACTGGCCCGCGCCCTGACCTCATCCGGGTTTGACGCCATCATGGTGATTTCAACACGCTCGACCAAAACAACTGCTGGTAACCCCTTCTTCTCTGAAGTTTTGCACGCCATTACCGCAAAAGCAGAGGAGGAAGGTTTCGACGTGATCCTACAAACGTCACGTAGTACTGAAGACGATCTGCAAAAGTGCGAGAGCAAAATTAAGCAGAAGATGATCAAAGGCATTATCATGCTTAGTTCGCCCGCAGATGAGACTTTTTTCGAGCGTCTGGATAAATATGATATTCCAGTGGTGGTCATCGGTAAGGTAGAAGGTCAATACACTCACGTTTACTCGGTCGATACCGATAATTATCGTGACAGTATTGCACTGACTGATGCCCTGATTGACAGCGGCCATCAGAATATTGCCTGTTTGCATGCGCCGCTGGAATACCATGTTTCTGTTGATCGCGTAAATGGCTATAAGCGCAGTCTGGCGACGCATCAACTGGCAGAGAATAAACGCTGGATTATTGATGGTGGCTATACGCACGAAAGTGCGCTGGAAGCGGCGAGAGCATTATTAAACCAGCACCCCTTACCGGATGCTGTTTTTGCCACCGACAGCATTAAGATCCTCAGTTTATATCGCGCAGCGTCGGAGAGAAAAATTGCCATTCCGCAGCAGCTGGCGGTCGTCGGTTACAGCAACGAAATGCTCTCTTTTATTCTCACCCCTCCGCCCGGCGGCATTGACGTCCCGACACGTGAACTCGGCGAGCAAAGCTGCGATCTGTTGTTTAAGCATATTGCCGGGAAAACTGACGCTCGCTCCATCACCGTCGAAACCCGTATCTCTCTGACCGCATCTCTGGCCTGAGCGAATGGCTGCCCGTAATTGACAAGGGCAGCCAGGGCTATCAGAAGGCGTAGTTAACGCCTATGCCCGCATAATGGAACCGGTCGCTGTCACCTTCATCGTGATCTTCCCACTCATAGGCGTATTCCAGCGTCATCGACAAACCATTCTGGAAATCATAGGCATACTGTAATCCGAGACGGTTGAAGTCATGACCTTCACGCTCCGGATCGTCTCGCCAGTCCCAGTTTGACCACCGATCCAGACCTATACGGGTATAGGGTGTCAGCGTGGTATTGCCCAGCGAAATCGGTAAATAGGCGCGAATTTCCTGAGTAGAAAACTCGCCATTATTACGATGTTCAGCAAGGTTGAAACCGCGCTCCAGATAGTAATTTACCGTCAGTCCCACCGTTTCATTAAAGGAATAATTCAGGCCCGTTTCGCTTTCGACACGACTGTCTGAATAGCCGGTGGTACTCAGATCGTTGACGAATTGATACATCGCCAGCCATCCGCTAAAGCGCAAATCATCCGTGAGCTTCACATTCCAGTCCGGTGCCACTTTCCAGCGCTGCATATTTGCGGTGTCTTTGCCCGCTTCATTCACATAGTGATAGCCGTAGTTACGAAAACCACCCGTCAAACCAAAACTGAAATCATCACTTTCCAGGATCTGATAGTGAACTTCCAGTTCCGGGCGATCAAACCAGGTACCGCGTTTGCCAGCACTATAGTCAACCGGGCCTTCCTGATAATAGGCCAGGGATATTCTCCACGGACCGTTCGAGGCATTAAAATAGACAGACGGTTCAGCAAGTCCGTCCATATCTTCGCCGTAACCTTCAACGTTTTCAATTTCGTACATGGCACCAATATTAAAATGCCAGTCTTTATTATCGGCAGCCTGCGCGCAGGCCATCCCAGCGCATATCAGCAGCGCTGAAGAGGACAGTAAGGTTTTCATTTTTATTCCTTGTTAAAGTACAGATAAATAAAATATCGCGAAAGCCAGGGGGCCACGCCCCTGGAGTTATTTATTGTTAAATAGCGAATTCCGTCTCTACGTCAAAGAAATGGCATTTCGCCATATCAAAATGGATGGTGATATTGTCTCCTGCATAATAGTCATTAACAGACCCGGCACGGACCACCAGCTCGTGCCCCCCAATCGTGCTGTACAACATAAATTCTGCGCCGGTCAGTTCCGCCACGCTTATTTTTGCTGTCACGCTATTCTCTTCTTGTATTCCAGGGTGAATATCCTCCGGGCGGATCCCCAGCACGACAGCTTTATGTTCATAACCCTTCGCTTTTAATATCCGTAATTTGTCTTCCGGAAGGGTTAATTTAAGGGTTTCCGTAACAAATTTATTTCCGTCAATCGCACCACGGATAAAATTCATTGCCGGAGAACCGATAAAACCTGCAACAAACATATTTGCGGGATGGTTATAAACCATTTTGGGCGCTCCAACCTGCTGGACGATCCCATCTTTCATGATCACAATCCGCGTCGCCATGGTCATGGCTTCTGTCTGGTCGTGCGTGACGTAAATCATGGTGGTATTCAACTTCTGGTGTAGTTTGCTGATCTCTGCGCGCATCTGGACACGGAGTTTAGCGTCGAGATTAGACAGCGGCTCATCCATCAGAAACACGCCCGCTTCACGCACAATGGCCCGGCCCAGCGCAACACGCTGGCGTTGCCCGCCCGACAATGCGCCAGGTTTGCGCTTGAGGTACTCGCGTAAACCGAGGATCTGCGCTGCCCAGTTGACGCGTTCGTCAATAACGCCGGGATCAATCTTTTGCATCTTCAGACCGAACGCCATGTTGTCATAGACACTCATGTGCGGATACAGCGCGTAGTTCTGGAAGACCATTGCAATATTGCGCGCCTTTGCGGGCACATCATTCATCCGCTTGCCGTCGATCAACAGTTCGCCGGCGCTGATCTCCTCAAGCCCCGCAATCATTCGTAGCGTGGTTGATTTTCCGCATCCCGACGGGCCGACAAACACGATGAATTCTTTGTCTTCAATTTCCAGATTGAAGTCTTTAACCACATGCACCTGGTTGTCATAAATTTTCTGTATATGCTGCAACGAAAGCTGTGCCATGTTGATTCCTTTACTTGTCGAGTTGCCAGAAAGCCGATAAGCGCGGCCACGTCAAAAATTCCGTTGTCGGAAGTAGCAAATCTGCGCCGGTTAAGGTGAATCCAATACCCACCGAACGCATTCCGCTGGCATTAATCGCCTCAATCCCCGCCTGCGCATCCTCTATTCCAATACATGCTCGCGGATTAACGTGCAGACCGTTGCACGCCGCGAGAAAAATCTCCGGATCCGGTTTAGAACGGCGGATCAGCGCGGCATTGGCGCAAAAATCGAATAACGATGTCATTTGCAACGCCTGTAAGATCGCGGGCGCATTCAGTGACACTGACGCCAGTCCGGTTTTTATCTGTTCCGTACGCAGCGTAGTCAGCAGTTCCTTAATTCCCGGCAGTACCGCCTCCGGCGTCAGTGAGCGCAGCGAGTCAACATAAAGCGCATTTTTACGCGCGGCGATCTGCTCCCGTTCCGCCTGGGTGAATACCCCTTCTTTTCCACCGTGACGCAAAATACGCAGCAGCGACTCACCACGACTGATCCCTTTCAGGCGATCGTTGAACACCTCATCAATCACGATTCCCAATTCAGCAGCCACCTCTCGCCAGGCAAGAAAATGCAGATGTGCCGTATCGGTAATGACCCCATCAAGATCAAACACTATTGCCTGTGGTTTCATTCTTTTCCCCTTTCCGTGGTAGCGGTCCCAAAAACAGGCAAAATCATGTCAGGAAATGCGAGTTTGTATTCACCGTCAATAATGATTGGCTTTGCATTAAGCCACAGCGTAACCGGTCGTGAACTGCTTATCGTCACGTGACTTTTGCTGAGCGAAATCATCATCTCGCTTCCCTGCCAGTACAGAGGGAACGTCAGTTTTTTCCATCCCTCTGGCAGCGCCGGATCGAGGTGCAGTGCACCGTTACGTACGCTCAGCCCCGCAAATCCCTGAATCGCCCCCAGCCAGATGGCCCCCGTTGCCGCCGCGTGGATACCGTCGTCGCAACTGTGCGGATCGTCGCCAAGATCGATCTGCGCGCCTTCATGCCAGAACTGATAACCCTGTTCTGGGTTGCCACAGCGTGCCGCCACGATCCCGTGGATCGCTTTACTTAAAGAGGAATCATGT
>NZ_JBFWLF010000142.1:0-11246 GCF_050252275.1 Citrobacter sp.
TACCGGCATTTTGCTTGTAGGGTATTTTATTGTGTTTTTTTATAAAAACACTTATCTAACATTTATTATGAATAATATACTTACGGGAAACAGTTGATAAATAATTTTCTATGACATCAGTCATTTCCAATGACTGAGATTTAAAAGGATGCAGTTTATTATGGAAATGGGAAATGAGAGTTGGTCTTTTTTAGCAGCCTTGCTTTATTTGTCTGCTTTCTTTTTTTTCTTTAAAAGCCATTGTCGAGGTATCGCCGGTTCGATCATTGCTACCTGTTTTATCCTTATTACAATCATTTTTAGTTTGTTGACAGGTTGCTATTTAGTCGCTAATTGGTTTACGGGTATAGGTTTTGATGATTCTGTATTCTACCATCTTCGATTCGGAGTCGAAGGGGGCGATTTTAGTGATTTTTACTTTTTAATATTTTACTTCTTATTGTCGCAAGCTATTTTTGCAGTTCTTATTATTATCTATTTGAGGTCTTTTCTAAAAAGCAAAAAGACCAAATTCAAAATAGTGTCGGTGGTTGAAGGCGTGATAATGGTGTTATGTGCATTCTTTTGCGCTCCTGCGACCTCAAATTTAATTGCGTATTCTTTAACATCACAATCATCAGGTGATTTTTCTGATTATTTTATAAAGCCGCAAGTCATAGCATCAACTCCCAAACCAAAGAATATCATTTATTTCTATCTGGAAAGTCTGGAAGGGAATTATATGGATGAAAGTCTTTTCCCTGGGTTGCTTCCTGAGTTGCATAAAATTGAAAAGGATAGTGTTACATTTACGAACATTGGTCAAACTATTGGTAGCAGCTGGACAATGGCTGGAATGGTTTCCAGTCAATGTGGTATGCCGTTATTATCTGTGTTCACCAATGATAATTTCCAGATGAATAATTTTATGCCCAATGCTGTATGTTTAGGGGATATTTTAAAATCGAAAGGCTATCACCTGGAGTTTATGGGCGGAGCCGAAACTGAATTCGCAGGAAAGGGGCAGTTTTATAAGGATCATGGTTTTTCTGATGTGAAGGGTAAAAAAGAGTTTGTTGATCAACATGTGGCCAAAGATTACATAAACAACTGGGGGCTGTATGATGATACTCTTTACGAACAATTACTGACGCGCGTTGCTTCTTTGCGGCAGACCCAAACCCCCTGGGGACTCTTTTCGATCAATATCGGAACCCATCAGCCGGAAGGGTATTTAGCACATGAATGTGAGTCTATGAAGTATGGTGATGGCAATGATCATCTGCTGAATGCGGCGCATTGTACCGATTATCTTATTGGTAAAGTGTATCAGTCCTTGAAGAAGGAAGGTCTTCTGGATGATACGTTGCTGGTTTTTGGTTCAGATCATCTCGCTCCAGTAATGGTAAAGACGCTACAGACGTTGAAAAAGAAGGAGCGTCATAATTTGTTGATGATCACTGGTGCGGGTATCAAGCCGACACAAAATCCTCGTCATGGTACAACTCTTGATGTTTCTCCGACCATTCTCAATTATCTGAACTATGGTTCTCACCCTGTAGGGCTTGGCCGTGATTTAAATGGCAATATGGCGACGCTCGCGGAAAACTTCTCGGGGCAAATGTTCCTGGACAAAAAGCTGCTTTCCTGGCGAACGACTATTGATATGGCATTCTGGGGTTACCCTGATATTAATGGCAGCGTTGAAATTGATTCCCATAAAAAGCAAGTTAAGATAGGCGGTAAGTCATTTAAGATCCCTTCTCTTATCCGTTACACTAAAACCGGTAAAATAGAAGATGTTGTCTTTAGCAGCGATAATATCATCTCTGTCGGGAATAACAGCTATCTTCCCGCATTTTTCCTTGTGAACCTTATTAGCAACAATCAAATGTTTTTGTGGATAGATACTTGTCGTGAGTTATCAACACTGAATCCTGAGTTGCGTAGTTTTGGCAATCAGTATTGCTATTACAATGGTTCTCTGGCTTCCGTTCATTCGACATCAGGTCTTATTTCTAAAACACCCATGGCAGTTAAGGTCAACCTGAATGAAGATAATGCTTATTCTTCCTCACGAGCGAATGATTTACGTAATGCGCTGAAGGATAAAAATCTAATGGTCTGGACAGAGACGCTGTTAAAATCTGAAAAAACACATAGTTTTCCGCCTGTTAATATCATGTCCGCCGGACATCATTCACTTATTCAGCCTTCAATACTTGCTAACCGCTTTCTGGAAAGCGATGGTTTGTTTTTGACCCGTTTTACCTATACAAATCTCCCTTCGGTGGGGGTTACCATCTACCCGGAAGTCATTGGAAAACTGGCGGTTTGCGATAAAAAACAGGGGGGAATCTCCCTTTCCCGGATGATTAAAGATGCCTCGCCTGCAAAAGGAAAAACGAATCTGTTTTATGCCATTATGGGTAATGTTGATCCGGAGTGTTCAAAAGGGGTTGCTAACCGCATTGATCTCGATTTGCCTCAGTTCGCTGCATTGACTGCGGAGAAGCCTTATATCGCTATTCTTGATGATAATCTGAGGCCTCTTACTGAGAACGCTGGTCGTCCTGATCAGTCTATAGCCATACAGGTCAAGTTTAATGATGATGAATAACCGCACGAGTCAGCGTAATGCTTGAGCCGTTTACCGCGTAAAGCTACATGATACGCCTGCGTTGACTGCTTTAAGACGAGGCGTATTGATACCTTCTACGCGATATGGTCTGTTCTCGTTGGGTTTAGCTCATCATGCCGGAACTGATTTGATGGGCTACTCAACAGGCCGACCTTTCAGGAGTTTACGGATCCACAGTCGATTCGGGTTCAGTGCAGCCAGTGTCAATTTGTCGAGGGGAAGAGGTTCACTGCTCATTTGGGAAGCCAGAATTTCAGCTGCAAGTGGCCCAGAACAAAGTCCGCGAGCACCCAGGGCACCAATCATATACAGGTCCGGATAATATGGGGCTAAAACGGCATCTTTAGTCTGTTCATTGAGTGTTGCATAGCATGAAAGCGTCGACGCGTAGTCCGGAACGCTTCCTACCATCGGTAAATGATCGCGGGTGGCACAACGCACGCCGCAGCGAGCATCTTTGCCGCTCACATCGACTTCTTTGGCCCAGTCTACTGCCGGGAAGCAGTCAATCAGGCGCTGCCTATTTTGCTGCTGATCGTCTTCCCGATACTGCGTCTCTTCGCTGCCGCGATGGTAGCTGGCGCCGATACAGTGTTGTTGATTCGTCGGATTTTGCGGCGTCAGATAACCGTCATAGCACAGCACCTGACGGATCCCGGAAAGCGCTGGCGTCGACGGAATATGACTGACCTGGCCGGCAACAGCGTAGACGGGTAACGTCTGCGTTTGGGCAAAATGGTTAATCTGATGACCATTGGCCAGCACAACCGCGGCATGTTCTGCGTGACTGCCGTGCGTAAAGTGCAGATCCCAGCCGGAAGCTGAACGGTGAAGAGCTGCCAGAGAGTGTTGGTAATGGCAGCGTAGCCCTTGTTTTTCCGCGAGTTTCAGCACGGCAGCGGTCAGTTGCGCCGGGCACAGCCAACCGCCTTGCGGATAGGTTATGCCACCGCACCCAGTGTCTACCCCGGTAAGTTTTTGTGCCTGGGCGACATCCACCGCGCTTGCCAGTGCAGACGGCAATGCCAGCGACAGCATTTGTTGGATCTTGTGCTGGCTCTTGTCGTCATAGCCAAACTGCGTGACGCCACACCAGTCATGATCAAATTCTACGGGCAGGGCGTCATACAAGCGACGGGCAAAGGTAAATGCCGC
Source organism: Citrobacter sp. (assembly GCF_050252275.1). NCBI lineage: Bacteria > Pseudomonadati > Pseudomonadota > Gammaproteobacteria > Enterobacterales > Enterobacteriaceae > Citrobacter > Citrobacter sp. The sequence continues at coordinate 3,776 of NZ_JBFWLF010000142.1, forward strand.
CGGGAAGAAAAGGGTGAGCGCCGTGTCGTGCTTGCTGAGCAGGGGATAAAGTGCTCCCTGACGGTTGCCGGATGCGCCCAGGGCGGGGGCGTCATCGGCACAATAGAGTGTCACTTGCCAGCCCCGGCGTAACAACGAAAGCGAAAGCAGTGCACTGGCGATCCCGCCGCCAATGATTGCGACGTCACGTTTTTCGCTTCCCTGACGAGCAAACCACGGCGTTGAGGACGGGATTTTCAGCGTCTGTTCCATGGTTCCGCGCAGCATTTCGCGCTTGCGGCCAAAACCTTTGCATTTCTGCATAGTAAAGCCGGCATCCTGCAAACCACGACGAACAAATCCCGCAGATGTAAAGGTTGCCAGCGTACCGCCAGGACGAGCCAGACGCGCCATGGCGTTAAACAGATTTTGCGTCCACATGTCCGGATTTTTGGCCGGGGCGAAGCCGTCGAGAAACCAGGCGTCAACTTTTTGATTCAGGCTGTCGTCGAGTTGATCGGTGAGTTCATTAATATCGCCAAACCAGAGGTCGAGCGTGACGCGTCCTTCTTCCAGCAGCAGGCGGTGGCAACCCGCCAGCGGCAACGGCCACTGGGCCTGAAGTTGCCCAGCAAATTCGGCCAACTCCGGCCAGTGCTGATGCGCCGCTGTGAGATCGTCACGACTCAACGGAAATTTTTCAAAACTGATGAAATGTAATCTTTGTAGCGTAGCATCGGGCTGAGTGGCGCGAAATGCGGCGAACGCCTGCCAGAGCGTGAGAAAGTTCAGACCCGTGCCGAAGCCGCTCTCAGCCACCACAAACAACGGGCGAGGATGTTCCACAAAGCGTTCAGCGATCCGGTTGCCTCCGAGGAAGACATAGCGCGTCTCTTCCAGACCGTTGTCGTTGGAAAAGTAGACGTCGTCAAAATCTCGGGAAACAGGTGTACCCTCAGCGTTGAATTCGAGGTTGGCGGGTTGTATAGCGTATTGTTTCACGTAAGTTACTCGTCTGACAGGCAGTGTCACGATCTTAGCGATGTGTGCCAGGCGGCGCAAATTTCAGTATAAATTGGCTGATCGGACTTGTTCGGCGTACAAGTGTACGCTATTGTGCCAATCGAAACTTACTATAGTGCGACTGACAGAGGTATTGAATGAAACGTGCAGTGATTACTGGCTTGGGCATTGTTTCCAGCATCGGTAATAACCAGCAGGAAGTCCTGGCATCTCTGCGTGAAGGACGTTCAGGGATCACTTTTTCTGAAGAGTTTAAAGATGCGGGAATGCGCAGCCACGTATGGGGTAACGTCAAACTGGACACCACTGGTTTGATCGACCGTAAAGTGGTGCGTTTCATGAACGATGCCTCTATTTATGCCTATCTCTCCATGCGTGAAGCTATCGCAGACGCTGGTCTGAGCGAAGAGGTTTATCAGAATAACCCGCGCGTTGGCCTGATTGCAGGTTCCGGTGGATCGTCTAAAGCGCAGGTTTTCGGTGCTGACGCCATGCGCAGCCCGCGTGGTCTGAAAGCAGTTGGCCCGTATGTGGTCACCAAAGCGATGGGCTCTGCCGTTTCGGCCTGCCTCGCTACACCGTTTAAAATCCATGGCGTAAACTATTCGATTAGCTCGGCCTGTGCGACGTCTTCTCACTGCATCGGCAATGCGGTTGAACAAATTCAACTGGGTAAACAGGACATCGTATTTGCGGGCGGCGGCGAAGAGCTGGGCTGGGAAATGGCCTGTGAGTTCGACGCGATGGGCGCACTGTCCACCAAATATAACGATCAGCCTGCTAAAGCTTCCCGTACCTATGACGCGCACCGTGATGGTTTTGTTATCGCGGGTGGCGGCGGTATGGTGGTGGTTGAAGAACTGGAACACGCCCTGGCGCGTGGCGCGCATATCTACGCGGAAATCGTGGGCTACGGCGCGACCTCGGATGGCGCGGATATGGTGGCTCCGTCCGGCGAAGGCGCAGTGCGCTGCATGCAGATGGCGATGCACGGTGTAGATACGCCGATCGACTATCTGAACTCCCACGGTACTTCAACGCCGGTGGGCGACGTGAAAGAGCTGGGCGCGATTCGCGAAGTGTTTGGCGATAAGAGTCCTGCGATCTCTGCGACCAAAGCGATGACAGGTCACTCTCTTGGCGCCGCGGGCGTACAGGAAGCAATTTACTCTCTGTTGATGCTGGAGCATGGTTTTATTGCACCGAGCATCAATATCGAAGAGATGGACGAGCAGGCTGCAGGCCTGAACATCGTGACCGAAACTGTCGATTGCGAACTAAACACCGTTATGTCTAACAGCTTCGGTTTCGGCGGTACTAACGCCACGCTGGTGATGCGTAAGCTGAAAGCGTAAGACAATTATTGACGGAAAAGGGAGCCATAAGGCTCCCTTTTTACTTTTTAAGCGGTTCGTATTCCGGCGCAATTTCTGCTGACCACGCCTTGGCACGGGCAATGGCACCGGCGCTGTAAATGGGATGTTCAAACTGGTTTCCGACATCCCTGACACGATAGATTTTCCAGTGTTTTTCTTCCCAACGCGTATAGACCTCCAGTTGAACGGGCGCTATGTTGGCGGGTCCACCCAGTTTGACATCCACTTTTTCGCCGCCGAGGAAGGGACGTGCTTGTCCAACCTGTAACAGTGGGATCCACTCAGGGGCATAATCCTGCACATACATAAAGTAGTCTGAGTCGACGATGTCTTGCTCATAATAGCTATCGATCAACGTCAGGCGATCGATAACCTCTTTAGTAACATAACGTTGCATTACCCCGCGGGTATCTTGAGGCTTATCTGGTGCATCGATAAATGCCGCCATCCACGCGAGATAGAATTGTTTAACGTCTTCTGTGCTGTCGTGCCGGGGCGTGGAGCAACTGCAAAGCAGCAGGACAAGTGCTAAAAAAGAGAAGGCTCTCATCGCTATTTCCTGTAGATGATATAGGCCGGTTTTGCCGCCCGGTAACCAGGGCCTGCCCACATGTCGCGTTGTCTGAAATCTGAGTACCACTCTGAACCGTCGTAAATCGCCATATGACCGCTGGGGTTTCCACCGGAATAGGGTTGAATCACGATGACATCACCCGCCTGAGGAGACTCATAGGCACCAATCGGGACAAAACCGGCGTTTTTTAGCATTGGGCCATAATCCTTGGCGTGGTTAGTGTTGCCAAGTAAGACGCCTCCCGCCAGGATCGCTTTACGGGTAAATTCTGCGCAGCGGCTTTGTGAATGCGCGCCTGCATGAGATTTTGCATAACTCACGGCGGCTGTTTTATCCCAACTCATAATAACCTCTGTTAGTGATACGCGTAATAAATTACGAGAAGCATTAACAATATCTATTCGGTCAGGTGTAACTTTTAATGCTATTTTTATCCGTAAGGTTTTTTTTATTTATTAGTCATTCTCGCGGGTGATTAAATATATCTGAAATATACGCTCATATTATTTTTTAAGGCACTCGGCAGCAGATTCTGTCGGCAGGTTGATATAACGGGTTGGCCAAATTTTTTCTGGCGTGGTTTCCAGCGCGTTAGCGATAATTTGTTCGGCGCGAGGCCAGCTACGAGTAAAGACGTTACGCAGCGAGTCTGGTGATAAACCTGCTGCGCGTGAAAGTTCCCTGAGTGTTATTCCCTTTTTTTCGAGTGCGCTTTTAATATCTGCACGATGCCAGTCTTGGCTTTTTTCTCTCATTCTGTAATCCTACGAAGATGTGTTATCGGCGCCGATATTTTTTACGGTTTTAAATGACTGTGACAAAAGAAGGTGTTTTTCTTTTGTCGGATTATTTTCCCACAATAACCCTGAAATTTCGCGCAAAAAAGAAAATTTATTATTATTTCATTGGGGAAAGGAACGAAACGATGTCTAAAGAATGGCTCACGGTACAGGAATGTATTGGTCTGCCGGGTTTTCCCGGTAGCGTTCCCGCTGTTCGTAGTCGACTCAACATCCTGAGTACGGGTAAAGAAGGCGTTAAGCGCAAACGCAGAAAATCGAAGGCATGGGAATACCATATTTCGATTCTCCCCGTGTATGTTCGTCCTTATGTTGCAGACAGCGACCCGGAATCTGCGCGAAATGATGCCTCGGCCTGGGAAGCGGAACCGAAAGAGATTTGGGATATGATGTTCAGACTCCTGACGCCTGAACAGCAGCAGCAGGTGACTTATCTGTTTGGCACGAAAGGGATTGGAGCGGTCCTTCCTTCGCTTTTCGACAATAATCCCCCGTACTGAGCACACGGTACGGTTTGCGGTTGACAACATTAGTCACTCGCAGGCAGACTTCAGGCCCATCATTATCTTCCGGATAATGCGTAAGCGTTTGACGTTATCCAACGCACCTTAATCCTGACGGTCAGGTGGAGGGGGCGTGGCGTTTCCTCGCCTTACTCTGCATTCTGGAGTAACGCATGACAGCAGTAACCCATAAAGAAAAAACATCTGCAGCGAACACATCGCTTTTTCGTATCGCGTTTGCGGTCTTTTTGACCTACATGACGGTCGGCCTGCCGCTACCCGTCATTCCACTTTTTGTTCATCATGAACTGGGCTATGGCAATACGATGGTCGGTATCGCCGTGGGGATTCAGTTTCTCGCAACCGTCTTAACGCGCGGCTATGCCGGGCGACTTGCCGATCAGTACGGCGCTAAGCGTTCTGCGCTGCAGGGCATGTTTGCCTGCGCGCTGGCGGGCGGCGCGTGGCTACTGGCAGCACTCTTACCCGTTTCTGTACCGATCAAATTCGCGTTATTAATCGTCGGACGGTTGATCCTCGGCTTTGGGGAAAGCCAGTTACTGACCGGCACCCTGACCTGGGGACTGGGTCTGGTGGGGCCGTCACGTTCCGGTAAAGTGATGTCGTGGAACGGGATGGCGATTTACGGCGCGCTGGCGGCAGGGGCGCCGCTGGGTCTGCTGATCCACAGCCATTTGGGGTTTGCGGGTCTTGCGGGCACGACAATGGTGTTACCGCTGCTGGCATGGGCGTTTAACGGAACGGTGCGTAAAGTACCGGCACATGCGGGCGAGCGTCCCTCACTGTGGAGCGTCGTGGGGCTTATCTGGAAACCGGGGCTGGGCCTCGCGCTGCAAGGCGTGGGATTTGCCGTGATCGGCACCTTTATCTCTCTCTATTTCGCCAGCCACGGCTGGGCGATGGCCGGCTTTACACTGACCGCCTTTGGCGGGGCTTTTGTGTTCATGCGCGTGCTGTTTGGCTGGATGCCGGACCGCTTTGGCGGGGTCAGGGTGGCTATCGCTTCTCTGCTGATCGAGACCGTTGGGCTGGTCTTGCTCTGGCTGGCGCCGACGGCCTGGTTTGCGCTACTCGGTGCGGCATTAACCGGAGCCGGCTGTTCGCTGATCTTCCCGGCGCTCGGCGTTGAAGTGGTGAAACGCGTACCGTCACAGGTCCGCGGGACCGCGCTGGGGGGGTATGCCGCATTTCAGGATATCTCTTACGCGGTCACTGGTCCGCTGGCGGGGTTGCTTGCCACGTCCTGTGGCTATCCATCCGTGTTTCTTGCCGGTGCGATTTCAGCGGTGCTGGGGATTGTGGTGACGCTACTGTCGTTTCGCCGGCGCTAGATGACCAGCCAGAAAATCAATAACGCGACCAGCAGGGCGATAAACAGCAGTCCGGGACGCGCGGTGAACGAGCGCAGCGTATCGCTAACCGGTGTAAACGGACTATAAATCGGTTGAATGTGGCGGGGATCGTTTAATTCCCGATCGCGCTCGACGCGGCGCAGGAAGATCTGATTCAGGAGATCCTGCACTTGCGCGGTGGTCAGCACCGTCTGCGGTTGAATTTGCCAGGTCTGCTGGGCGTAATCTTTCAGGTTGAGCAGTTCATCGGCTTCCAGCGGTTGCTTGAGCGCCGCCTGTAGCGATTGCAGGGTAGGGGCGTGTTGCAGACTCAGGGTTTGACGCGCCTGCAGCCAGGTCGCCAGATGGGTGAACTGTTTTGCCGGGATCAGCTCACCGCTTTTCACGCCAGAAAGTTCCAGCATTGATTGCCAGATCAGCTTGCTGGATTCCCCCGTTGCGGCGGCCAGTTTGGTAACCAGTTGATTTAACGTATTGTGTTCGGCTGGCAGTAGCGGGCGATCGGTCGCCGGGCGCTGCTGCGGCTGCGGGATCGACAACTGTCCCTGCTGTAAAAGCGTCAGCACGTTCTTAAGCTGTTCCGGTTTGAGTTGACTGAGCGCCGTTTGTCCGTACTGCTGACGAATAAAATCGCTGACCGCCTGGCGGTTATTTCCCTGAGTCAGTAATTCTGTCCACTGTGAAAGCACCTGGCGGTTGGCATGATTTTGTTGGGCCACACCGAGGCGCTGGTTGAGATTTTGTTCCGCTGCAGGGAAATGGCGCGACAGCAGTGGAGTATCGCTTTTTACGCCGAGATCGTGCTTCATACCTGCCCACACTTCCGCACTTTGCTGTTGCGTCAGTGAAATCAGGCGCGTTATCAGGCGTTCCAGTACGGTCCGCTGTTGCGTGGAGAGCGGTTGTTCGCCCGCCGTGGAAACCGCAGGTTGCCCTTCACCGGGAGGGCGTGCGGGAGTACCGGAAATGGGTTGCATCATCACTTATCCTTAAACCATCAATCTTAGCAAAGTATGCCTGGCGGCCAGATTATGGCACACTTGCCCGGTTAACTCTCGTTCTCAAACAGGTACGACAGACGTGAAAATTCTCGTTGATGAAAATATGCCTTATGCCCGCGAATTGTTTAGTCGTCTGGGTGAGGTCAAAGCGGTTCCCGGACGTCCCATCCCTGTCGCTGAGCTGGATGATGCCGATGCGTTAATGGTGCGTTCGGTCACCAAAGTGAACGCGTCGCTGCTGGAAGGGAAAGCCATCAAGTTTGTGGGTACCGCAACTGCGGGTACCGACCATGTGGATGAGGACTGGCTCAGGCAGGCGGGCATCGGATTTTCAGCGGCACCAGGCTGTAACGCCATTGCGGTGGTGGAATATGTGTTCTCCGCGCTACTGATGCTGGCAGAACGTGACGGATTCGCGCTGCGCGATCGTACAGTCGGGATTGTCGGTGTAGGTAACGTCGGTGGACGCCTGCAGGCGCGACTGGAAGCGCTGGGGATCCGCACGCTGTTATGCGATCCACCCCGTGCGGATCGCGGGGACGAGGGCGACTTCCGCTCGCTTGATGAACTGGTTCAGGAAGCGGATGTCCTGACATTCCACACGCCGCTGTTTAAAGAAGGGCCTTACAAAACGCTGCATCTGGCCGATGATGCGCTGATTTCTCGTCTGAAACCGGGCTCTATTCTGATTAATGCCTGTCGTGGCGCCGTGGTGGATAACGCCGCGTTGCTGGCGCGTCTTAACGCCGGACAGGATCTGAGTGTGGTTCTGGATGTCTGGGAAGGCGAGCCGGATCTGAATGTCGACCTGTTGAACACGATCGATATCGGCACCGCGCACA
>NZ_JBFWLF010000143.1:0-11145 GCF_050252275.1 Citrobacter sp.
CGATCTGCCGCTCAACCATTACCGCTGAAAAAGGCACAGGCACCACGCTAAACAGCGCAATGCCACCGCCCCAGAAAACGGCGAGGATAATCACGACGCGCAATATCACTCGCCTCAGAAAGGCGAAAACTCCTTTTTTCATTCCGCCAGGACCAGCACGCGTGATACCAGTTTTTCGATCCCCATTGCCGCCTGAGCGATGTCCTGCGCCAACATGTAGGCCGGTGTGGTGACGATTTTATTATCTTCATCAACGACGATATCATCGACCGGGCACGGCACATGCTCCGCCCCCATCTCTTCCAGCACTTCCGCTGTATCAATATCGGTCCCGATTGTCAGACGTAGCGGAAAGTCGAAGATTTTCGGCAGCATCGCCGGGGCGATGCACATAAAACCCAGCGGCTTGCCCGACTGATGCATCGCCAGAGCGAGCCCGGCTAAATCCGGATCAACCCGGCATTCACTGCCCTGACTGGCAAAGTTGCTCAAATTTTTGGCCGCGCCAAAACCACCGGGAACAATCAGCGCATCCAGATCGGCTGAGACTGCCTGAGAAAGCGGACGAATGTTGCCGCGTGTAATACGGGCCGCTTCAATCAGTACATTACGGGTTTCCGCCATCGGTTCGCCCGTCAGATGATTAATCACATCGGCCTGCGCTTTGTCGGGCGCAAAGCAGACGGCCTGCGCGCCGCTGCGGGCAATGGACAGCAACGTCAGTACGGTTTCATGAATTTCAGCACCGTCATACACACCGCATCCACTGAGAACTACGCCAATTTTTTTCATTCAAATGTCCTTTTCACCACTATCTGCAGCACATTAATAATTGTGATTAAAATGCTACGCTTCACACATTTAACTGATTCATGTAACAAAGCATTTAAGATTTGCTATCTTAACTGCGTGCGGCCCGAATTTACGCGCTGCGCCTTTTAAATCACAATTATAACTTACGGCGCAGCCATGATTTCCCTGGTGTTGGCGCAGTATTCGCGCACCCCGGTCAAGCCGGGGTCATTTTTTTCCAGCGTTTGCCACCCAGGCCTTTAATACCGCAACGTCGTGTTGCCACTCCTGCTTCATCTCTTCAATCCATTCCCCCACGTTATCTTCCCATGCCGGAAGATCGGGTGACTGGATCTGCTGCCCCAGCTGTTGCAGATGACGAAGGCCAACAGAACCCGCCGCCCCTTTAATTTTATGCCCTTCTTCAACCACGCCTTTTTTGTCACGCGCGGTCAGATTGGATTCCAGAACGCTTAAATAACCTGGCATCATCTTCTCGAACACCGCCAGGCCATCGGTAATTAGTTTCGGCCCCACCAGCTCTATGTACTGTTCCAGCATCGGAATATCTAATAGCGCTTGCGATTTACTGCTCTCTTCAGATTTCACCGTGCACTCCTCCTCATCTTGGGTATCCCAGTACTTCTTAATCATGGCGGTTAACGCCGGTACCGACAGCGGCTTGCTCAGCACGTCATCCATACCGGCATCCAGATACTCTTTTTTATCTTTCAGGACGTTTGCCGTCAGCGCCACCAGCGGCGGCAGATCTTCACGCGCATAACGCTGGGTCAGTTCGCGTGAAATATCGAGGCCCGTCATATCCGGCAACTGAATATCCAGCAACACCAGGTCGTATTCGCCCGGCGTGAACATCTCCAGCGCCGCTTTCCCGGTCATCGCGACATCCACGCTATTGCCGAGTTTTTCCAGCACCGAGCGCGCCACAATGACGTTCAGTTCGATATCTTCTACCAGCAGGACATTTAACGCCGGCAGCGGCAAATCGTCATCCTCAAACGCATCTTCAACTTCTTCTGCCACCGCTGGCGCATGGACGGTCAGAGTAAAGATAGAGCCTTTACCTGGCTGACTTGCCACGGTGATATCTCCACCCATGTTTTTCGCCAGACGACGCGAGACCGCCAGACCGATGCCTGTACCGGTCGCTGGTTTTCCGCCGTGACTGTCTTTCACCTGATAATACATGGCGAAGATTTTGTCCTGCTCATCCTGCGGAATGCCGATGCCGGAATCTTCCACTTCAAAGTGCAGAGTACTGCCGGCATCGTAACGTACGCGCACGGTCACCTGGCCCTGCTGGGTAAATTTCACCGCGTTGCTGATCAGGTTCCACAGGATCTGCCGCAGACGCGTGCCGTCAGTCACCACTTTATGCGGCAGCGGCAAGGTCGGGTCGAGCACAAAACGCAGCCCTTTCTGCTGCGCCTGCAGGCCGGAGAGGTTCTCCAGATCGGCCATGAAGCTGGTGAAATCCACTGGCTGGTTATCCAGTTGAACCTTACGCCGCTCCATCTTATCCATATCAATGATATCGTTGAAGATGTTCCCCAACGTCACGGCGGAGACATGGATCGTTTTCAGGTATTTTTCCTGTTCGGCCGTCAGCTCAGTGTCCAGCAGAATACGACTCAGACCGACAATTCCGTTCAGCGGTGTGCGCAGCTCGTGGCTAATGGTGGAAATAAAGGTGGTTTTATCGCGGCTGGCGCGCTCAAGCGCATCCTGATAGCGCTTGCGCTCGGTAATATCGCGACCAAAACCCATCAGGCCATGACGTTTACCAACGCGATCGTAATAAGGCACTTTGCGGATTTCAAAACAGGCTTTGCGCCCGTCGGGATAATCAAGCCATTGCTCATAGGTCAGCGACACATTATGGCGGAAAACTTTTTCGTCGGTCTCAATGACTTTTTCGGCGGCTTCCGGCGAGTACACATCAGCAGGCTTTAAATGAACCAGTTGTTTTTCGCTTTTGCCGGTGAGCAACTCCATCGCCCGGTTACAGCCGGAAAACTCTTTATCTTCGTTGCGATAAAAAACCAAATCCGGCGAGGCATCCAGAAAAGAACGTAAAAAAGAGGATTGCTGTTCAAGTTGGATCTGCGCCTCTTCGCGCTCTTTGATCTCAACTTTGAGCTGCTCAAACGTGGACTGGCGTTCCGCCTCTGCCTTTTCGCGGTCGGCAATCTCCTGATTCAGCTGCGAAATATTATCTTTCAGTTGGACGTTGAGCTTGAGGTCGCGCTCACGCATCTCTTCCAGCTTTTGCACCAGTCGGGATAACCGCTGACGGGATTCTTCCAGTTGCTCCACCACCACCGACAAAAAATAGACCGCCCAGGGGGTGATTAACAAACCAAAGAAAATGGAGCGGATGACATCGATCTGTTCGACCCGACCATGTAGCACCATGGTGACCGCCATCTGCACCACAATTGCCAGCACAACGAGCGCTAACGCCAACAACAGCGAAAAGCGCACCAGACCCAATTTCATCATCAGGTCCACATAGTACTGCGCCAGCATACGAATTTGCTTCATCAGGGATTTCCTTTACGACAACCTGGCACAATAATACTCAATTCTGGGCAAGACGTTGAAGAATGTGCAAGAAATGCGAATGCCCGTCATAGTTCAGGCGTCAGGCGGAACCCATGCCCGTCCGATCGCAGAACCCTGCACGCCGTGCGTATTCAGATAACGATCCAGCTCAACCATCCCAGTCCAGCGGTTTTCGCACCACAACGGTGCCAGCAGCGTGGGACGGCGCGCGCTGGCGGAAATACGATGATAAATCACCTCCGGCGGGGTATGACGGATCATCTCGCCTGCGGTTCGCGTGTAGTCATCCAGTTCAATCCCGTTCAGACGCCCTGCTTCCCACGCTCTGGCCATAATGCTGCCCTTCACGATGTGCAGCGGATGCAGTTTGATGCCATCCACTCCCGTCTCCACCACCCGCTCAAGCGTTTGCAGGCATTCCGCTTGCCGTTCTCCCGGCAGGCCGACAATAAGGTGCGAACAAACTTTCAGGCCGCGCTCACGGGCAAGGCGGGTCGTGCGCTGATAACAGGCAAAATCGTGACCACGATTAATACGGTGCAGCGTTTTGTCATGCGCGGTCTGCAGCCCCAGCTCCAGCCACACTTCATAGCCCTGGTCTTTATACTCACAGAGCAGATCGAGAACCGCCTCCGGTACGCAGTCGGGACGCGTTCCCACGCACAGCCCGACAATACTGGCCTGACTGACCGCCTGCTGATACATCGAGCGCAACACCTGCACTTCAGCAAAGGTACTGGTATAGGCCTGGAAATAGGCCAGATAGCGTTTCGCACGATTAACCAGATGCGCCTGGTGCGCGAGTTGTTCGGCGATCGAATGATGCTGCTGCGCTTCATCCGCAAAAGAGGCAACATTACAGAAAGTGCAGCCGCCGCGTCCGATGGTGCCATCGCGATTTGGGCAGCTAAATCCGCCGTGGAGCGTCAGTTTATGAACCTTTTGCCCATAACGCCGAGAAAGATCCCCACCAAACATATTGACTAATTTCTGTAACTGCATAATCTGATAGACCGCGCCTTGAAAAGAGGCCAAAGCCTGCCATTTTTAGCCCTTGTCGGCGATGACCTGGATCAATCGCCCCGGCAGGCTTTTATCAATTGCATATCCATTCAAAATAAACGATATTTCATTCACAACCCAGCCAATTACTTTTCCTTATCTCCGGTCATTTTTTTTATCTTCTGACGTCGATTGCGCAAAAACAGTATCATGAAATGTCATATCGCAACAAACCAGCACAAAACACTACATCTGACGACGAATAAAGCGGAGACATGAGCTAACAAGCGGTTATGACAGTGAGACAGATCACACTCCTCGCCTCGTTTCCAGTACGTTAATTCAATGTCAAAATGATATTATTTTCAGTATTTTCATGAAGATAAATGCTCTATAGCACATTATTAGAGAAATAAGATTGCCATTTGACCTGTGTGTGGATTCCCGATAACGTGGAAATCCGCTGGAAGCTTTCTGGATGAGCGGTGTGCTCATCATATTTATGCAGTAATTGAGATTCCCTCTGACAGCAAGTCCTCAAACTTGTTTGACCTAAGCGAAATGGATAAAGAGGGCGAATGCGAGGTAAGCGTATGACACGCAAACCCCGTCGCCATGCTCTTGGTGTGCCCGTGCGCAAACGGTATCGGAAGGGGGTCTCGCAGAGCCTGGGGAGGTTCACTGATATGTTGTACGATAAATCCCTTGAGAAGGATAACTGTGGTTTCGGCCTGATCGCCCACATAGAAGGCGAACCTAGCCACAAGGTAGTGCGTACCGCCATACACGCACTGGCCCGAATGCAGCACCGTGGCGCAATCCTCGCTGATGGTAAAACCGGCGATGGTTGTGGTCTGCTGCTGCAAAAACCTGACCGCTTTTTCCGCATCGTTGCGCAAGAGCACGGCTGGCGTTTAGCCAAAAACTACGCGGTTGGCATGATCTTCCTGAACAAAGACCCTGAACTGGCCGCCGCCTCTCGCCGTATTGTCGAAGAAGAGCTTCAGCAGGAAACTCTGTCGATTGTTGGCTGGCGTGATGTACCAACCAACGAAGGTGTACTGGGTGAAATCGCCCTCTCCTCCCTGCCGCGTATTGAACAAATTTTCGTGAATGCCCCTGCGGGCTGGCGTCCGCGCGATATGGAACGTCGTCTGTTCATCGCCCGTCGCCGTATTGAAAAACGACTACAGGAAGACAAAGACTTCTACGTCTGTAGCCTGTCAAACCTGGTCAACATCTATAAAGGTCTGTGTATGCCGGCGGATCTGCCGCGCTTCTACCTGGACCTCGCGGACTTGCGTCTGGAATCGGCCATTTGCCTGTTCCACCAGCGTTTTTCCACCAACACCGTGCCGCGCTGGCCGCTGGCGCAGCCGTTCCGCTATCTGGCGCACAACGGCGAAATCAACACTATTACCGGTAACCGCCAGTGGGCTCGCGCCCGTACCTATAAATTCCAGACCCCGCTGATACCGGATCTGCACGACGCCGCGCCGTTCGTTAACGAAACCGGCTCCGACTCCAGTTCCATGGATAATATGCTGGAACTGCTGCTGGCGGGCGGGATGGACATCATCCGCGCCATGCGTCTGCTGGTGCCGCCAGCCTGGCAGAACAACCCGGATATGGATCCGGATCTGCGCGCCTTCTTTGACTTTAACTCCATGCATATGGAGCCGTGGGACGGCCCGGCCGGTATCGTTATGTCCGACGGGCGTTTCGCCGCCTGTAACCTCGACCGTAACGGTCTGCGTCCGGCGCGCTATGTCATCACCAAAGACAAGCTGATCACCTGCGCATCTGAAGTCGGGATCTGGGACTACCAGCCTGACGAAGTGGTCGAAAAGGGCCGTGTCGGCCCCGGCGAACTGATGGTTATCGACACCCGCAGCGGTTGCATTCTGCACTCCGCCGAAACGGACGACGACCTGAAAAGCCGCCATCCGTATAAAGAGTGGATGGAGAAAAACGTCCGCCGCCTGGTGCCATTTGAAGATCTGGCAGACGATCAGGTGGGCCAGCGTGAACTGGACGACGATACGCTCGCCAGCTACCAGAAACAGTTTAATTACAGCGCCGAAGAACTGGATTCCGTTCTCCGCGTGCTCGGCGAAAACGGTCAGGAAGCGGTCGGTTCAATGGGTGACGATACCCCGTTTGCCGTGCTTTCCAGCCAGCCGCGCATCATTTACGACTACTTCCGCCAGCAGTTTGCCCAGGTGACGAACCCACCTATCGATCCGCTGCGTGAAGCGCATGTCATGTCGCTGGCGACCAGCATCGGTCGCGAGATGAACGTCTTCTGCGAAGCGGAAGGCCAGGCGCACCGTCTGAGCTTTAAATCACCAATTCTGCTGTACTCGGATTTCCAGCAGCTCACTACGATGAAAGAAGAGCATTATCGCGCCGACCGGCTCGATATCACCTTCGATGCAACGCAAACCACGCTGGAAGAGACAGTCAAAGCGCTGTGCGATACCGCCGAGCAAATGGTCCGCAGCGGCACCGTTCTGTTGGTACTGACAGACCGTAATATCGGCAAAAATCGCCTGCCGGTACCGGCGCCGATGGCCGTCGGCGCAGTACAGACGCGCCTGGTTGAGCAGAACCTGCGCTGCGACGCCAACATCATTGTCGAAACCGCAAGCGCTCGCGATCCGCATCACTTCGCCGTGCTGCTGGGCTTTGGCGCGACGGCCATTTACCCGTACCTCGCGTACGAGACGCTGGGCCGCCTGATCGACACTCAGGCGATCGCCAAAAACTACCGTACCGTGATGCTGAACTACCGTAACGGCATCAACAAAGGGCTGTACAAAATCATGTCCAAAATGGGCATCTCGACCATCGCCTCCTACCGCTGCTCCAAACTGTTTGAAGCGGTGGGCCTGCATGATGATGTCGTGAATCTCTGCTTCCAGGGCGTGGTCAGTCGCATCGGCGGCGCGGGCTTTGCAGACTTCCAGCAGGATCTGCTGAACCTGTCCAAACGCGCCTGGCTGGCACGTAAACCTATTTCACAGGGCGGCCTGCTGAAGTATGTGCATGGCGGCGAATACCACGCCTACAACCCGGACGTGGTACGAACCCTGCAACAGGCGGTTCAGAGCGGGGAATACAGCGACTATCAGGAATACGCAAAACTGGTCAACGAGCGTCCCGCGACGACACTGCGCGATCTGCTGGCAATTAATCCTGGCGACAACGCGGTCAGCATCGAGGAAGTCGAACCGGCGAGCGAACTGTTCAAACGTTTTGATACCGCTGCAATGTCGATCGGCGCACTAAGCCCGGAGGCACATGAAGCACTGGCCGAAGCGATGAACAGCATCGGCGGTAATTCCAACTCCGGCGAAGGCGGTGAAGACCCGGCGCGCTACGGCACCAATAAAGTGTCACGCATTAAGCAGGTGGCCTCTGGTCGCTTCGGTGTCACCCCGGCGTACCTGGTTAACGCCGACGTGATTCAGATTAAAGTCGCCCAGGGTGCGAAACCGGGAGAAGGTGGTCAGCTACCGGGTGATAAAGTGACCCCGTACATCGCCAAACTGCGCTACTCGGTACCGGGCGTGACGCTGATCTCCCCGCCGCCGCACCACGATATCTACTCTATCGAGGATTTAGCGCAGCTGATTTTCGATCTGAAGCAGGTGAACCCGAAGGCGATGATCTCCGTGAAGCTGGTGTCCGAACCGGGCGTCGGTACCATTGCGACCGGCGTGGCGAAAGCCTACGCTGACCTGATCACCATCGCCGGTTATGACGGCGGCACCGGCGCGAGCCCGCTCTCTTCGGTAAAATACGCAGGCTGTCCGTGGGAACTGGGCCTGGTGGAAACCCAGCAGGCGCTGGTCGCCAACGGCCTGCGTCATAAAATCCGTTTGCAGGTCGATGGCGGTCTGAAAACCGGCGTGGATATCATCAAAGCGGCGATCCTCGGTGCAGAAAGCTTCGGCTTCGGTACCGGCCCGATGGTGGCGCTGGGCTGTAAATACCTGCGTATTTGCCATCTCAACAACTGTGCAACCGGTGTGGCAACCCAGGACGACAAACTGCGCAAGAACCATTATCACGGTCTGCCGTTCAAAGTAACCAACTACTTTGAGTTTATCGCTCGCGAAACGCGCGAACTGATGGCGCAGCTTGGCGTGACGCGTCTGGTGGATCTGATTGGCCGTACCGACCTGCTGAAAGAACTGGACGGGTTTACCGCCAAACAGCAGAAACTGGCGCTGTCCCGGCTGCTGGAAACCGCGGAGCCGCATCTCGGCAAAGCGTTGTACTGCACCGAGAACAACCCGCCGTTTGATAACGGTGTACTGAACGCACAGTTGCTGCAACAGGCGAAACCGTATGTTGATGAGCGCCAGAGCAAAACCTTCTGGTTCGATATTCGTAACACCGATCGTTCTGTTGGCGCGTCGCTCTCGGGATATATTGCTCAGACCCATGGCGATCAGGGGCTGGCCTCTGACCCAATTAAAGCGCATTTCAGCGGTACCGCAGGCCAGAGCTTCGGCGTCTGGAACGCGGGCGGCGTGGAGCTGTACCTGACCGGCGATGCTAACGACTATGTCGGTAAAGGCATGGCGGGTGGTCTGCTGGCGGTGCGTCCTCCGGTCGGTTCCGCTTTCCGCAGTCATGAAGCGAGCATCATTGGCAACACCTGCCTGTATGGCGCGACCGGGGGTCGTCTGTATGCCGCAGGGCGGGCGGGTGAGCGTTTCGGGGTGCGTAACTCCGGTGCGATCACCGTGGTGGAAGGGATTGGCGACAACGGGTGCGAATACATGACCGGCGGAATCGTCTGTATCCTCGGCAAAACCGGGGTGAACTTCGGCGCGGGTATGACGGGCGGGTTCGCCTACGTGCTGGACGAAGATGGTGAGTTCCGTAAACGTGTAAACCCGGAACTGGTCGAAGTGCTGAGCGTTAACGAACTGGCTATCCACGAAGAGCATCTGCGTGGCCTGATCACCGAACACGTGCAGCATACCGGTTCACAGCGCGGGGAAGAGATTCTGGCTAACTGGTCAGCCTTCGCTAACAAATTCGCGCTGGTTAAACCGAAGTCCAGTGATGTGAAAGCACTGTTGGGTCACCGTAGTCGTAGCGCAGCAGAGCTGCGTGTGCAGGCGCAGTAAGGGGTAGCAGCAATGAGTCAGAACGTATACCAATTTATCGACCTGCAGCGCGTTGATCCGCCGAAGAAGCCGCTGAAGATCCGCAAAATCGAGTTTATCGAAATCTACGAACCGTTTTCAGAAGGTCAGGCAAAAGCACAGGCGGATCGTTGTCTTTCCTGCGGTAACCCGTACTGTGAGTGGAAATGCCCGGTTCATAACTACATTCCGAACTGGCTGAAGCTCGCCAATGAAGGACGCATTTTTGAAGCTGCGGAACTGTCTCACCAGACCAACACGCTGCCGGAAGTGTGCGGTCGCGTGTGCCCGCAGGACCGTTTGTGTGAAGGTTCTTGCACGCTGAACGACGAGTTCGGTGCCGTCACCATCGGCAACATCGAGCGTTATATCAATGATAAAGCGTTCGAAATGGGCTGGCGTCCGGATATGACCGGCGTTCGCCAGACTGACAAGCGGGTTGCGATCATCGGTGCCGGGCCAGCCGGGCTGGCTTGTGCCGACGTGTTGACCCGCAATGGTGTGAAGGCTGTGGTGTTTGACCGTCATCCAGAGATTGGCGGCCTGCTGACCTTTGGTATTCCGGCCTTCAAGCTGGAAAAAGAGGTGATGACTCGCCGCCGTGAAATTTTCACTGGCATGGGAATCGAGTTCAAACTGAATGTGGAAGTGGGACGTGACGTACAGCTCGACGACCTGCTGAAAGAGTACGATGCGGTATTCCTCGGCGTCGGCACCTATCAGTCCATGCGCGGCGGGCTGGAAAACGAAGACGCCGATGGCGTATTTGACGCCCTGCCGTTCCTGATCGCCAATACGAAGCAGATCATGGGCTTTGGTGAAACCACCGACGAACCGTACGTCAATATGGAAGGTAAACGCGTGGTGGTGCTGGGCGGTGGCGATACCGCCATGGACTGTGTGCGGACCTCCGTTCGTCAGGGCGCAACGCATGTCACCTGTGCCTATCGCCGTGACGAAGAAAACATGCCGGGTTCCCGACGCGAAGTGAAAAACGCGCGTGAAGAAGGTGTGGAGTTCCAGTTCAACGTGCAGCCGCTGGGTATTGAAATCAATGCGAATGGTAAAGTCAGCGGCGTGAAAATGGCACGTACCGAAATGGGTGCGCCGGATGCGAAAGGCCGCCGTCGTGCGGAAATCGTCCCCGGTTCCGAACATGTGGTTCCGGCGGATGCCGTTGTGATGGCGTTTGGCTTCCGCCCCCATAACATGGAGTGGCTGGCAAAACACAGCGTCGAACTGGATTCTCAGGGCCGTATTATCGCGCCGGAAGGCAGCGATAACGCCTTCCAGACCAGCAATCCGAAAATCTTCGCCGGCGGTGACATTGTGCGTGGTTCGGATCTGGTGGTGACCGCCATTGCCGAAGGCCGCAAAGCGGCTGACGGGATCATGAACTGGCTGGAAGTGTAGTAAACCTTTCTGACTCCCCTGCTCTGAGTTCTCGCTCAGGGATGGGGAGTCACCCTTTCTTTTCGCTATATCCCACCTTCATTCTTCGAAAGCGGCTCGCAAATTTCGCCGTAAATGAATGTAATGGGCTGAGTAGAATTGACCGTATATCCCTTTAAATGTACTGATAGCGAGATATTTTCAATCC
>NZ_JBFWLF010000144.1:0-11095 GCF_050252275.1 Citrobacter sp.
CGAGCATCTTCATGCCCCATCTGGCGGGCAATGAATGAAGGATTCGCTACGGCTATCTGCATCCAGCCAGCATAAGTATGCCGTGACTGACAGGCATTTCTCTCCCTGATACCTGAAAGTTTAGTACCACGTTTCCCGCCACAGGAAATCGAGTATTTGGAAAAGAAACCTTCTTTAGTATATGAGCCCGATCCGGGGATAAAGACAACGCGACGTTCTTATGCCAGCAACCGTTTTGGGCGGAACATACAAATGTTTATTCGTCTGGTCTCTGGATACATGGATCTCACCTTTTTCAGGTCTACATCCTCCCAGGCCAGCGCACATATTTCCCCTGGTCTTATCCCCGTGTGTGCTGCCACTATAATGATGAAGGCAAGTTTGTGGGGAAGTGCCAAGATCAGCGCCTGATACTCATGAAGTAAAAGTGGATCGGGATCTGCTTTAACGAGCTGGAGCCTCGATACCCCCTCATAAGGTGCATGTAATATAAACTGACTTCTGTTCGCAAGCTTCAGCATTTACGATAAAACTGCCATTTGTTTATTTACTGTTGAAGGGGAGCGACCTTTTTTGATGAATTCTGGCATTGCAGGGTTACCCTATATTGCCATGCAGACGGACAGGCATGATGGACAGGACTGTCCGGGGAAATGTACGGTCAGGTTATAGTATTCGCGGTCACTTAATCTTTCTCACAGATAACTGAGGGAGTGAAACTTATCGGGAAACCTCACCTGTATCTCCATGGATTATGGGTCGCGGTGAGGGCGGAAAGCATATAAAAGTGTGCGGACTGCCACTTATCAGCGACAGCCCCGCAGATACTTATCGTTATGTTTTGGCGGATGATTAAAAGAGGAAGGTCACAGAACCATTGACAAATGAATAATCTTTTCCAGTTTTAAACTCCGGTGATACACGATTAAAAGATAAGGTGAAAGCGACCGGAGAATAACCTAAAGTGGCTCCGATGCGATATTCATCAACGGTATGATTAAGGGAGACGGTTTCATTTCGGGTCTGAAGCGTTTTTCCTTGTAATGTATAGTTACGGTCAACTTCCCGACGTTCCATCCCGGCAAATATCTTGTATATTAAACCATCATTTTTTGATGTATGCATTAACCCACGAGTCGCAAGCAGACCATACCCGTTATCTGAGTTCAGGGTTTTGTCATTGCCTATGGCAAACGTTGCACCGTATCCTACATATTCAAAAAGATTTCCGCTTACCGCGGATATTTCTGGATAAATACCAACATTCGTTCCCAGGATATCCACATCAGGAGTCAGCGATAGCATTCCTTTAACCGTATACCCATAGCGATTTTCGATTTGATCATCCCATGCTTGATATTTTTCAGCATTAATCATTTGATGAGCTTTATTCTGGACTTGTTGACCGCCAGCATCTGGTCCAATCACGCCGACGTCTGTCCCCAGGCGATAGCGAAACCAGCTATTTGCTACAGAATTCCATTCAACACCCGTGTACAGAAAGGCACTAAAAGCTCTGTCTCCGGTTATTGCTGTCGGTAACCGCTTGTTGTCTCCTGATGGTGAGTAAATATCTTGTGCGATATGAAACGATAACTGGCTTGAGTCTGTAACATCATGGCTATAACCCAGGAAGAGACCTTGTGTATAATCATCGCGAGCTTCATCTTTATGACTATAAATTTTGTTAAGCGCAGGCTGAAAGATACCTGCGTCATCATTTGACAATGATAATGCGATGCTATCAGCCTGAACAACAGGTGTCATGAAAAACAGTGTGAATAACGCAATGCGGGTTAATGACTTATTCATAAGCAGCCTCCTGAGAATTTCCCTTTTTTAATCGGCCAGGTATTACTTCTTTCATAAATTAACATAAAATAAACACCTTCCTTTCTGCAATAAAATGTGGTTAATGTGTTATTTTTTTATCGCTTTATATGGCTTATGTGTGGTAAAAGTTTTTTCAGGAGGGATGGATATGAACAGTCATGCACTTTTGAAAAACTCTTAAGCATTTATTGCATATAGGGGATGTTCTTGATGGAGTTGTGCGTTTTTGCGGGGGGATATTGTTTTTTTTCTGTAAAACAAAAAGATAAATGAGTGTTATTCCTGTCCTGAAGCGCGGGATATGATGCATGTCATCGACTCTACTGCAATGAATATGTTCATTTTGGTTATGCTTTTTTATGCAAAAAAAACCGCATATTGCTATGCGGTAAACCATTGGGAAGAATATTAAACACATCTGAATTTCGCAAGAACACTGTAATAAATAACGAAGGTTTATTCAATGTGTCATAGGCTAATTATGCTGATCTTTGCATATTATTATCATTTTGTTTCTTTTTTGCGTGATGATAGAGTGTAACATGGCTATGAGAACACACTATTTTATCAATCCGTACGGACAAATGGCTATTCTGCAGTGTAGAGCACTTGTACATTGGGCTCCTTTAATGCTTTGCCTTCCAGGACATTCATTGCTGCACTCGATTATTTTCCAGAAGATCTTGTTAAAGGAAGTGACGTTATAAATTGTCAATGGAAAAAATTTCCCGTCAATGTAAATCCCTGAGTCAGTCTGCGAGACACTGGAACCTGGAGGAAGGAAAACATCAGATTCATACCAAATAATAAGCTTTATTTTACACCAGAGGATTGAAAATGAAATTCCACTCGAAGAACAGACAATAGTGTCAACAACTAACCATTCCATATTAGAGACCTTAACATTACTAATGACAATTTTTCATAGATGAAAAGTGTAGTTGTTTTTTGATAACTCATTGAAAAAGATCATTTTTTTGATTGTGTTTTTGTTCGTGAGTTATTGATTTTATTATTATAACGATCTTTTGTTGAATCTTTTTGTTTCACTTTTTTAATATTTGTATTTCTTTTTTATAAGTCTTTATAAAATTGGTGGTCAAATTATAAACATAGATTTTTTCAGGGTTAGAGTGAATTATTTAATCTGTGATACCCCTATTTGTCATTGTGCATAGTGACATGCCTTATCCTTTTCTTTAGAGATGGTGATACAGCCTGTATGTTGAAGGTCGATTCTTATGACTAGTACAAATCATGTTGCACCTGGGAGGCCAGTTATCACGTTAAGTCGCGGTTATGTCTCTCGTGGGCGCTAATGGAAGAAGGCTTTCGCGTAGTGAAAAATAACGGCGTCGGCCTGGTAGTGGTCTCTCTTTCTTATGCGATGAGGTTCATTGGAATAGTGGCGTGGGATGAATGTTTATGTGATAAGATGATTATACAGTAATCCCTATGTTAACTATTTATGGTTCATTAACTATAAGGTTGGCTGGCAATGAATACGCTACTTTTTCGATTAATAATGTTTATATTCATGTTTGGTTCTTTCCCATTACAGGCGGAAGTGCCAGATGACATGAAGCTTGAACGAGTTGTGATAGTAAGTCGCCACGGTGTAAGAGCACCAACAAAGTTCACCCCATTGATGCAGGAAATCACACCTTACCATTGGCCGCAATGGGATGTTCCCCTGGGCTGGTTGACGGCTCGGGGTGGTGAGCTCGTCACCGAAATGGGACGATATCAACAAAAAGTATTAATCGATAACGGCGTTCTGGAAAGTAATGTATGTCCGTCACCAGAACAGGTGGCAGTTATTGCCGATACCGATCAGCGCACTCGTAAAACCGGTGAGGCATTTCTGGCTGGATTTGCGCCGGGATGTAAAAATAAGGTTCATTATCAAAAAGATCACGATAAAAAAGATCCTCTTTTTAATCCAGTAAAAATGGGGGTGTGCGCTTTTAATGTACAAAAAACTCAGGAAGCGATTCTGACACGTGCCGAAGGAAACATTGAACGGTACACTCAGCGTTATGACTCTGCATTCCGTACTCTGGAACAGGTTCTCAATTTCTCCCGGTCAGCAGCATGCCGATCAGCAAGCCAGTCTGGTTGCACGCTACCAGGAACCTTACCTTCAGAACTCAGGGTTTCTGCGGATAACGTTGCATTATCTGGCGCGTGGAGTCTTTCTTCCATGCTGACGGAAATATTTCTATTGCAAGAGGCGCAGGGAATGCCAGAGGTTGCGTGGGGACGAATTCACGGGGAGAAAGAATGGACAGCGTTATTAAGTCTGCATAATGCTCAGTTTGACCTTTTGCAAAGAACTCCCGAAGTTGCCCGCAGCAGAGCAACACCATTACTCGATTTGATCAGCGAAGCATTAGTGAGTGATGGGTCAACAGAAAATCATTACGGAATTAAATTACCCGTCTCATTATTGTTTATTGCTGGTCATGATACCAATATTGCAAATCTCAGTGGGGTATTTGATCTTAACTGGTCTCTACCTGGGCAGCCAGATAATACACCTCCTGGCGGGGAGTTGGTTTTCGAAAGATGGACGCGAGTGAGTGATAACACCGACTGGATTCAAATTTCGTTTGTTTATCAGACTCTTCAACAAATGCGTGAGTTTAAACCTTTTTCATCTTCGTCTCTCCCAAACAAGATTGTGCTTACGTTGCCCTCTTGTCAGGATAAAAATCCTGAGGGTATGTGTCCATTAAAGCATTTTATTGATATTGTGCAGACAGCACGTATTCCACAATGTGCAGTGATGGCTGATGTAAACCGTTAAATATAATTCGTAGAGAATAGGGAGATTAAGAACGGTAGTGGCAAACAGGTGAACGTTTAAAAGCGAAGTTTTGGGAATTTCAGGTGCGCATTTTGGGGCAGGATTTGGGAGCAAATCCCTCTTTAATATTTCGATATTATTATAAATTTTTGTTTTTCATGCTGTTTTCTTTTTGTCTGCGTAGTTTAACGCTGATGATGGTGTTGTGGGGATCAATATTTCGTAAACCGGGGAAGGGACGTGCCGGGGGCGGCGCGAGCCATGCGCGAAAGTCGGCCCGGTGACGTCGTGTCACCGGGCAAGTGATTATTTCAGCTCATCCACCATGGCGATGGCTCGACCAATATAATTGGCCGGAGTCATGGCTTTCAGGCGGGTTTTCTCGTCATCCGGCAGCGGCAGGCTGTCGATGAATTGCTTCATGCCTTCCGCGTCGACACGTTTACCACGGGTTAACTCTTTCAGCTTTTCGTACGGTTTTTCAATACCGTAACGACGCATCACGGTCTGGATCGGTTCTGCCAGTACTTCCCAGTTATGATCCAGTTCGTCCAGCAGATGGTCGCGGTTCACTTCCAGCTTGCTCACCCCTTTCAACGTGGACTGGTAGGCGATCAGCGCATAGCCGATACCCACACCCAGGTTACGCAGAACGGTGGAGTCCGTCAGATCGCGCTGCCAGCGGGAAACCGGCAGTTTGCTCGCCAGATGTTGCAATACCGCATTAGACAGACCCAGGTTGCCCTCGGAGTTTTCGAAGTCGATTGGGTTCACTTTGTGCGGCATGGTGGAAGAACCAATCTCACCGGCAATGGTTTTCTGTTTGAAGTGGTTCAGCGCGATGTAGCCCCAGACGTCACGATCGAAATCGATCAAAATGGTGTTAAAGCGGGCGATGCAGTCAAACAGTTCGGCAATGTAGTCGTGCGGCTCGATCTGTGTGGTGTACGGGTTCCACTGGATACCCAGCGAGGTGACGAACTCTTCGCTGAACTGATGCCAGTCTACTTCCGGGTAAGCGGCGATGTGGGCGTTATAGTTGCCGACGGCACCGTTGATTTTACCGAGAATTTCCACCTGATTAAGCTGGCGGAACTGACGCTCCATACGATAAGCGACGTTGGCCATCTCTTTACCCAGCGTTGACGGCGTAGCCGGTTGGCCGTGGGTACGGGAGAGCAGGGGAATGTCGCGATACTGTACGGACAGATCTTTGACCGCGTCGATCAGTTGACGCCAGTAAGGCAGCACCACTTCATCGCGGGCGGTTTTCAGCATCAGCGCATGAGACAGGTTATTGATGTCTTCCGAGGTGCATGCAAAGTGAATGAATTCGGATACTGCATGCAGTTCCGGCACATTCGCCACTTTTTCTTTCAGGAAATACTCAACCGCCTTGACGTCGTGGTTGGTGGTGCGCTCGATAGTTTTAATACGCGCGGCATCTTCTTCATTGAAGTTCGCGACGATAGCGTCGAGGAAACCGATTGCGTCGGCAGCAAAAGCAGGAACTTCCTTGATCGCTGCGTGCGCGGCCAGTTTTTGCAGCCAGCGTACTTCTACCTGTACGCGGTATTTCAGCAAACCGTATTCGCTGAAAATCCCGCGCAGCGCGCTGACTTTATCGCCGTAGCGTCCATCGACAGGGGAAACGGCGGTCAGTGAGGATAATTCCATAGATCACAACTCCGGGGTTAAATGAGCAAGAATTTGTTTTGCCTGAGTGGTCAGGCGATTACGAGAAAACATGAGCTGCAGACGTCCACCGCCAACCTGGTGCCAGAGCACGGCAGCGCGAATGCCGGCCAGAAGCGAGGCGCGAACCTTGGCCTGTACCTGCGGGCTCTGCAATACAGCAGGGGAACCGGTCACCTGAATGCGCGGACCGAGCGGGCTGATGACATCGACATAAATTCCGGCCATCGCGCTCATCAGCGTTTCGGATTGCAGATCAAAGTGATCGAGCTGGCGTTGCAGGCCGTTGATCCGCTCGCCCAGTGTATCCAGAGCACCTTTGGCGGCGGTGAGTTTACGCTCGAGTACCATCAGACTTAGCGTGTAGCGGGTCAATTCCGCGTTCAGCCCCTGACGGCTGCTGGCATTCAGTACGCCGAGCAGGGTTTCCAGGCCGAGACGCAGATTCGCCTCGCTGCCGCCGAACACGCCCAGCGTTGAGCTGGGGTTCATATCGATAACGCTGTTCAGTGAGACGTGGAGCGCATCGGCATCACAATGTCCCTGGTGCGCCAGTTGTTGCACCAGGCGTGCAGACTGGCAGATCCCAGCCAGTGCGAGGGTGATGTCATAATAATTCTTTGCCACGGTCACTGCTTCCTTGTATCAGTCTGTTAAGAATAATTATACCGGCAGGGGCAGTCGCTGCTCGATAATACCGCCGCCGAGGCACACTTCGCCGTTATAGAAGACCGCTGACTGGCCCGGCGTGACGGCGGCAACCGGCTCGTCAAACATCACTTCTACGCGTTCGGCGTCCAGCGCTTTGACGGTGCACGGAATATCAGTCTGGCGGTAGCGGGTTTTCACTGTGCAACGCATTGTGCCGGTGAACGGCAGGCGATCAACCCAGTGTAGTTGCTGCGCAATCAGGCCGACGGACATCAGACGCGGATGCTCATGACCCTGAGCGACCACCAGAATGTTGTTCTCAACGTCTTTATCCACCACATACCACGGATCTTCCGTGCCTTCTTTGGTGCCACCGATGCCCAGACCTTTACGCTGACCCAACGTGTGGTACATCAGCCCCTGATGCTGACCAATCTCTTCGCCGTCCACGGTAATGATTTTACCCGGCTGCGCTGGCAGATAACGGCCCAGAAATTCGCGGAACTTACGTTCGCCGATAAAGCAAATGCCGGTAGAATCTTTTTTCTTCGCGGTAACCAGTCCCAGGTCTTCGGCAATTTTGCGCACCTGCGGTTTTTCCAGTTCGCCGACCGGGAACAGACTTTGTGCGATCTGCTCATGGCCCAGCGTGTAGAGGAAGTAGCTCTGATCTTTATTGCTATCTAAGCCGCGAAGCAGGCGACTTTTGCCGTCGACATCTGCCCGGCGGACATAATGCCCGGTAGCGATATAATCAGCGCCCAGATCTTCTGCAGCGAACTCCAGGAAGGCTTTAAATTTGATCTCTTTATTGCACAGAATATCCGGATTCGGCGTACGGCCAGCTTTGTACTCTTCAAGAAAGAGCTCAAAGACGTTATCCCAGTATTCTGCGGCAAAGTTTACGGTATGCAGTTCAATGCCGAGCTTGTCGCAAACGGCCTGAGCGTCAGCCAGATCGGCGGCCGCTGTGCAATATTCCTCACCGTCGTCCTCTTCCCAGTTCTTCATGAACAGGCCTTCTACCTGATAACCCTGTTGTTGCAACAGCCAGGCGGAAACGGAGGAATCGACACCGCCGGACATGCCGACGATCACTTTTTTTGGGCTTTCTGACATTGGAATACTCACGACATTGAACTTCAAGGCGGCGTATTCTATCACGCACCCCTTTTAGTTGACACCCTCTGTAAACGGCCAGTTAAATGCGCCGATCGTCTCCAGTGGGTAACGCACGCCGTTTTGATAGCAACGAACGCTTTCGGCAACCAGCGGAGAACGCAGGTTTGGGGCGGTAAGGATGGTGTCGGCGCTCACCCACCGGCAGCAGTCGATATCGCTGTCATGGGGTTCGGTGTCGCACATATTGGCAAGTTCAATCGAAAACAGGAAACGCAAAAACGGCGTATTGTCCAGCGCAATCCACTGATGCATGCGAATGAAGTGCTGAGGTTGCGCCTGGATGCCGGTCTCTTCCCACAGTTCACGCGTGGCGGCCTGGACTAACGTTTCGTCGGCTTCCAGATGTCCGGCGGGCTGGTTCCACAGCGCTTTACCGTTGATGGTCTCTTCAACGATTAAAAACTTATCCTCTGCATGGACGATGCAGGCGACCGTGACGTGCGGTTTGAACATGATTTATCCTTTCTTTTGATCCGTGACATCCCGCCATTCACCGTTGCTCAGGTTTCCCAGGGTGTAATCACCCATCGCATAGCGGATCAGGCGCAGTGTGGGGAAGCCAACGTGCGCGGTCATTCTCCGCACCTGGCGGTTACGCCCTTCATATAAGGTCACTTTCAGCCAGGCGGTGGGGATGCTTTTACGTTCGCGAATCGGCGGATTGCGCGGCCACAGCCACTCAGGTTCCTCGACGATCTCAACTCCTGCGGGCAGGGTAGGACCATCGTTCAGCGTCACGCCATTGCGCAACGCTTCCAGCGCTTCCGCTGTCGGTTCGCCTTCCACCTGTACATAGTAAATTTTCCCGGTGCGCTTGCCGGGTTGTGTCAGACGCGCCTGCAATGCGCCATCATTGGTGAGCACCAGCAATCCTTCGCTGTCTCTGTCGAGACGACCTGCGGCATATACGCCCTGCACAGGAATAAAATCTTTTAACGTGCGGCGTCCGGCCTCGTCGGTAAATTGTGGCAAAACATCGTAAGGTTTATTGAACAAAACCACGCGTTTTGGCTGGTTTTCTTTCCGGGGCTTAGTGACTTGTCGTTGGCTGAATCGCTCAACCCGGTGATTTCTAAAAGAAGTTTTTTGCATGGTATTTTCAGATCTTATCAATTGCCGCATTATAGCCTAATAACGAGTGTCTTTCATGGCAGCGAACATTAGGGTAGTATTGACATGCTCATTACAAAACATTAACAAAAAATTGCTCTAACGCAGTCGTGCAGCAGGACGCAAAGGCACATGCAGCGCGATGACAGACGAGCAAACCAGAAGCGCTCGAAGGAGAGGTGAATGGAAAGCAAAGTAGTTGTTCCGGCGGAAGGTAAGAAGATCACCCTGCAAAACGGCAAACTCAACGTTCCTGAGAATCCGATTATCCCGTTTATCGAAGGCGACGGTATCGGTGTTGACGTAACCCCTGCCATGCTGAAAGTGGTCGATGCCGCTGTCGAGAAAGCCTATAAAGGCGAGCGTAAAATCTCCTGGATGGAAATTTACACCGGTGAGAAATCTACCCAGGTATACGGCCAGGACGTCTGGCTGCCAGCTGAAACCCTGGATCTAATTCGTGACTACCGCGTGGCGATTAAAGGCCCGCTGACCACCCCAGTCGGTGGCGGGATTCGCTCTCTGAACGTTGCGCTGCGTCAGGAACTTGACCTGTACGTCTGCCTGCGTCCTGTTCGTTACTATCAGGGCACTCCGAGCCCGGTTAAACATCCGGAACTGACCGACATGGTTATCTTCCGTGAAAACTCAGAAGACATTTACGCCGGCATTGAGTGGAAAGCGGATTCTGCAGATGCGGAAAAAGTGATCAAATTCCTGCGTGAAGAGATGGGCGTGAAGAAAATTCGCTTCCCTGAACACTGCGGTATCGGTATCAAACCATGCTCCGAAGAAGGGACCAAGCGTCTGGTTCGCGCGGCGATCGAATATGCAATCACTAACGACCGTGACTCTCTGACCCTGGTGCATAAAGGCAACATCATGAAGTTCACCGAAGGCGCGTTCAAAGACTGGGGTTACCAGTTAGCGCGTGACGAATTCGGCGCTGAACTGATCGATGGCGGCCCGTGGATGAAAATCAAGAATCCAAATACCGGCAAAGAGATCGTGGTCAAAGATGTGATCGCTGATGCGTTCCTGCAACAGATCCTGCTGCGCCCGGCGGAATACGATGTGATTGCCTGTATGAACCTGAACGGTGACTACATTTCTGACGCCCTGGCAGCACAGGTAGGCGGTATTGGTATCGCCCCTGGCGCTAACATCGGTGACGAGTGTGCGCTGTTTGAAGCAACGCACGGTACGGCGCCGAAATATGCCGGCCAGGACAAAGTGAACCCGGGCTCTATCATCCTGTCCGCTGAGATGATGCTGCGCCACATGCAGTGGTTCGAAGCCGCAGACCTGATTGTTAAAGGTATGGAAGGCGCGATTGCCGCGAAGACCGTGACCTATGACTTCGAACGTCTTATGGAAGGCGCTAAGCTGCTGAAATGTTCAGAGTTTGGTGACGCGATCATCGCGAATATGTAATAACGATAATTGTTAAATCTATTAACGGGAGCGTAACGCTCCCGTTGTTTTTTGTTAGGCTGCTAACGGTTATCAAAATTTTATCAAAACAAGTTATCAAAACCCCTGGTAGTCTGGGGGAGGCTGGTCGATCAGATGACAGCTCCACTGCCCGGTTCCCATTAGGCATTTCTCAGTTTTGGTGGTGGATGCTCGTTAATAGTTTGGTCCGTTCTGTGCCAGGAGCGGGCGTCTTATTCGCATGTTTGAAACAACATCTTTAGGCCGTTTTTCGCTCATAAGGAACAATCCTGCTCATCTCTCCCACATTGAAAGAGATTGGAGTATGAACACCGCCACTCAGGGTGAGATCATGGACGAACGGTGATGGCATCAGGGATG
>NZ_JBFWLF010000145.1:0-11060 GCF_050252275.1 Citrobacter sp.
TACCGGACGTCAGGTCACCGGTGGGGTCGCGAATGCACAAGCCTGGTTATCTTTGACCTACCAGTAACAACCCCGCAGAGATAGCAAATACAGGAAACGACGGTGAATACAGCAAGGATAAACATGAAAAAAACACGCACCATGATGCGCAACCTGCTGGGCGGGATGCTGATGATAGCCGTCATGGGATTATTCACACCGGCTGAAGCTGGCGTTGCGCTGGGGGCAACGCGGGTGATTTATCCGGCGGGTCAAAAACAGGTGCAACTGGCGGTCACCAATAATGATGACAGCAGCACGTATCTGATCCAGTCCTGGGTAGAAAACGCCGAGGGCGTCAAAGACGGACGTTTTGTGGTCACACCACCGCTGTTTGCCATGCAGGGAAAAAAGGAGAACACCTTACGCATCCTTGATGCAACCAACAATCAGTTACCACAGGACCGCGAGAGTCTGTTCTGGATGAACGTCAAAGCCATTCCGTCGATGGACAAATCCAGGCTCAGCGATAACACCCTGCAACTGGCCATTATCAGCCGTATCAAGCTGTATTACCGTCCAGCCGGTCTCGCGCTGCCGCCAGATCAGGCCGCAGAAAAACTCACTTTCCGCCGCAGCGCAGGCACGCTCACATTGATCAACCCAACGCCGTACTACCTGACGGTGACCGAACTCAATGCCGGCACCCGGGTACTGGAAAATGCCCTTGTGCCTCCCCTGGGCGAAGCCCGCGTGAAGTTGCCAGCCGATGCGGGCAGCGAGATTACTTATAAAACCATTAATGACTATGGCGCACTCACGCCGCGCATGAAAGGCGCACTGCGATAACGAACAGGGAATCCGCGTGATCCCTGAATAAAAAAAGAACTGACAGCCGGGCGATTTTGAACCGGAGGGACTATGTCATATCTGAAACCTGGACTCGTCCACAGGCGGCGTTATGCACCACTTTTGTCAGGCGCAATGGCGCAGATCCCCTTTGCCTTTTTGCTTGCCTCACACACATTTTCCGCGCAGGCAGAACTCTATTTTAACCCGCGCTTTCTGGCGGACGATCCGGCTGCCGTCGCGGATCTTTCCGGTTTTGAAAAGGGACATGAGCTCCCCCCCGGCACATATCGCGTCGATATTTATCTGAACGAGGGGTTTATGACCACCCGCGACGTCACTTTTCATGCCAGCGACAACCACCGCGAACTGACCCCGTGCCTGACGCGTGAACAGCTCGCCGCAATGGGGCTGAACACCGCTGCCGTCAGTGGAATGAACGTGTTGGCAGCGGATGCCTGTGTCCCGTTAACGGAAATGATCCCTGACGCCACCACCCGTTTAGATGTGGGTCAGCAGCGGTTGCATTTGACGATTCCTCAGGCCTTTATGGGAAATCAGGCTCGCGGTTATATCCCGCCGGAACGCTGGGATCATGGGATTACCGCCGGGCTACTGAATTACAACTTCACCGGCAACAATGTCCAGAACGACGTCGGCGGCAGCAGCAACTACGCCTACTTAAACCTGCAAAGTGGCCTTAATCTGGGCGCGTGGCGTCTGCGCGACAATACCACCTGGAGCTACAGCAGCGGCGGGAGTGCCTCGAGCAATGAAAACAAATGGCAGCACGTTAATACCTGGCTGGAAAGAGACATCACGCCGTTGCGCTCACGCCTGACACTCGGCGACAGCTATACCAACGGCGATGTCTTTGACGGTATTAACTTCCGCGGCGCGCAGCTCGCATCTGATGACAATATGCTGCCGGACAGCCAGAAAGGCTTTGCCCCGGTGATCCATGGGATTGCGCGCGGGACGGCACAGGTCTCCATCAAACAGAATGGCTATGAGATCTATCACAGCACGGTACCGCCTGGCCCCTTCAGCATTAGCGACCTGTATGCCGCGGGTAACGGCGGCGATCTGCAGGTTACCATCAAGGAAGCCGACGGGAGCAGCCAGAACTTCACCGTTCCCTACTCCTCGGTCCCGGTGTTGCAACGTGAAGGCCATACCCGCTATGCCGTCACCGCCGGAGAGTACCGTAGCGGTAACGATCAGCAGGAAGAACCGACCTTTTTTCAGAGCACTTTACTCCACGGCCTCCCGGCTGGCTGGACCTTGTACGGCGGTACACAACTGGCAGACCGCTACCGCGCCTTCAATCTGGGGGTGGGGAAAAACATGGGGGTGCTGGGGGCGCTGTCGGTGGACATCACTCAGGCCAATGCCACTCTGCCCGATGACAGCAAACATCAGGGACAGTCGGTGCGTTTCCTCTATAACAAATCACTCAGCGACGTTGGCACGAATATCCAACTGGTGGGCTATCGCTACTCCACACGCGGGTATTTTAGCTTTGCCGATACCACTTACCGTCGGATGAGCGGCCATGACGTCGAAACGCAGGATGGCGTGATACAGGTTCAGCCGAAATTCACGGACTACTACAACCTCGCCTATAACAAGCGCGGCAAAGTGCAGGTGAGCCTGACCCAGCAGTTAGGCCGCACCGCCACGCTCTATCTGAGCGGAAGCCACCAGACTTACTGGGGCACCGACAGCGCTGATGAACAATTGCAGGCCGGTCTGAATACCGCCATCGGCGATATCAACTGGACGCTGAGCTACAGCCTGACCAAAAACGCCTGGCAGGATGGTCGCGACCAGATGCTGGCTATTAACGTCAATATTCCTTTCAGCCACTGGCTGCGCTCGGACAGTCAGTCCGTCTGGCGACACGCCAGCGCCAGCTACAGCATGTCGAATGACCTCAACGGTCGAATGACCAACCTGGCGGGGCTGTATGGCACCGTGCTGGAAGACAATAACCTCAGCTACAGCGTGCAAACCGGCTATGCGGGCGGTGGTGAAGGTAACAGTAACAGCAGCAGCACTGGCTATGCCACGCTGAACTATCGCGGCGGTTCTGGCAATGCCAACGTCGGTTACAGCCGTAGCGACGGACTCAAACAGTTCTATTACGGGATGAGCGGCGGCGTGCTGGCACATGCTAATGGCGTCACGCTGAGCCAACCACTCAATGACACGGTTGTGCTGATTAAGGCTCCCGGCGCTGAGGGCACGAAAGTGGAAAACCAGACCGGAGTACGCACTGACTGGCGTGGCTATGCGGTGCTGCCTTACGCCACCGAGTACCGGGAAAACCGGGTGGCGCTGGATACCAATACGCTCGCCGATAACGTTGATCTGGATGAGGCAGTGGTCAACGTCGTCCCCACGCACGGCGCGATCGTCCGGGCGGAATTTAACGCCCACGTCGGGATGAAACTGCTGATGACGCTCATCCATAACGGCAAGCCGGTGCCGTTCGGCGCAATGGTAACCGCCGACAGCAGCCAAAGCAGCAGCATCGTCGCCGATAACGGTCAGGTTTATCTGAGCGGTATGCCGCTGGCAGGCAAGGTTCGGGTGAAATGGGGTGACGGCGCAAACGCCAGCTGTGTGGCGGATTACCGCTTATCCGCAGAAAACCAACAACAGTTGCTCAGCCAGCTCACGGCGCAATGCCGCTAAGGACAAGATGATGAACAAACGTCTTTATCTGCTGGGTGCCGTCTTCTCGCTGGTCAGCGCCAGTGCGTTCGCCGCCGACAGCACAATCACGATCAGCGGAAACGTCAGGGATAACGCCTGCGCCGTGGCGGGCGAATCGAAAGATTTTACCGTCGATTTGCTGGATAACGCCGCTAAACAGTTCAGCCATATCGGCGCTACCACGCCTGTCGTCCCGTTTCGTATTGTGCTTTCTCCCTGCGGCACGTCGGTCACGGCGGTAAAAGTCGGTTTTATCGGTATTGCCGACAACGATAACACCCGCTTATTGAAACTCGACAGCGGAACATCGGCGGCGGCAGGAATGGGAATCGAGATCCTCAACGGCCAGCAAACGACACTGCCGCTGAATGCCGGGTCCGCCACCCTTCCGTGGACGACCCTGACGCCCGGTCAGACCAATACGCTTAACTTTTATGCCCGCCTGATGGCAACGCAGCTCCCTGTCACGCCGGGACACGTCAATGCAACAGCGACATTCACTCTTGAATTTCAGTAAGCGGAGGCTTTGATGAAATGGTTTCAACCCCGGTGGCTACTGACAGTCATCCTTGCCGCTTCTGCTGTTGTGCAGGCGGCTGACGTGACCATTACCGTGAACGGGAAAGTGGTCGCCAAGCCGTGCACAGTGTCGACCACCACTGCCACCGTCGAACTGGGCGATCTCTACACCTTCAGTCTGGTCAATGCCGGTTCCTCCTCCGCGTGGCACAGCGTGGCGCTTGAGCTAAGCAATTGTCCGGTGGGCACCTCGCGCGTCACCGCCAGCTTCAGCGGTACCGCCGACAGCACGGGCTACTACAAAAACCAGGGGACTGCCGGAAATATCCAGCTTGAACTCCAGGATGACAGCGGTAACAGACTGAACACCGGCGCGACAAAATCAGTGGTGGTGGATGACGCCTCGCAATCCGCCCGTTTTCCTTTGCAGGTCAGGGCGTTGTCGGTCAACGGCGGCGCAACCCAGGGAACGATCCAGGCGGTGATTAACGTGACCTATACCTATGCATGACCAGGAGAGTATGTTGATGAAAAGAGTCGTAACCCTGTTGACGACACTGTTGCTGATGGGCTGGTCAATCAATGCCTGGTCCTTTGCGTGCAAAACCGCCAGCGGCGCGACCATTCCCATTGGCGGTGGTAGCGCGAACGTCTACGTTGATCTCTCGCCTGCGGTTAACGTCGGGCAAAACCTGGTGGTCGACCTCTCAACGCAGATTTTTTGTCATAACGATTATCCCGAAACCATTACCGACTATGTCACCCTTCAGCAGGGGTCCGCTTACGGCGGCGTGTTATCGAGTTTTTCCGGCTCCGTAAGATACAACGGCTCCAGCTACCCGTTTCCGACCACCAGCGAAACCGCACGGATGATCTATGACTCGAGAGTCGATAAGCCGTGGCCGACCGTCCTGTATCTGACGCCAATCAGCTCTGCGGGCGGCGTCGCAATCAGTGCCGGAACGCTTATCGCTAAACTCATTCTCCGCCAGACCAACAACAAAAACAGCGATGACTTTCAGTTCGTCTGGAGCATTTATGCGAACAATAGTGTGGTCATTCCGACTGGCGGCTGCGACGTCTCCTCCCGCAACGTCACGGTTACGCTGCCGGACTATCCGGGCTCCGCCCCCGTTCCGCTGACGGTCTACTGCGCGCAGAGCCAAAATCTGACGTATTACCTCTCCGGCACCACCGCAGATTCCGCCAATTCGATCTTTACCAATACCGCGTCGTCTTCGCCCGCGAAGGGCATCGGTGTTCAGCTCACGCGCAACGGTACCATCGTCCCCGCCAACAGCACCGTGTCATTAGGCACGGTCGGCACCTCTGCCGTGAGCCTCGGCTTAACGGCCAACTACGCACGAACCAGCGGACAAGTGACGGCAGGCAATGTTCAGTCAATCATTGGGGTGACATTTGTTTATCAGTGATGTGGGGAAGCCGGGGATGGACTACATTTTGTCCCCCTGCCCCTGTGCCGCCGAAGGTCTCGCGAGGATGATGACGCCAGACCGCCAGCGTCTGGTGCTGCTTAATTCGCTGTCGCTGGATATCTCAACGCTTCCTGCACTGGCGTCAGCACGCCGGATCGTGGTGTTTCTTCCTGACGATCCCCTTTGGCTACTCACCACGTTGCAGCAGGCGGCGCTTCTGCTGGAACAGGCCGCTGTCCCCCTGCCGATGCTTATCCTCAGCCGCTGTCCTGACCGTTGGTTGTGGCACACGCTGGAGCATCTTGTGACGCGTCGCCGTCTACTGACGGAAATCCGGGCCGTCGCCTCGGATTTACCGACACGTTGCATTGCCGCGCTATTGCGCGGGCACGGGTTGCAGGATGTCCCTCCTTTGGGCCAATGCGCAGATAACCAGACGTTGATTTATGGCAAGCCGACAATCGGCCTCAGCAAACCAGAGCTCAACG
Organism: Citrobacter sp.; assembly: GCF_050252275.1. Lineage (NCBI taxonomy): Bacteria > Pseudomonadati > Pseudomonadota > Gammaproteobacteria > Enterobacterales > Enterobacteriaceae > Citrobacter > Citrobacter sp. The sequence continues at coordinate 5,993 of NZ_JBFWLF010000145.1, forward strand.
CCATTGTGGATTTGCTGCACGGATACAATATCCCTGAACGGGCGCAACAGCGAGGCATAAGCCAAAAAACCCTTTATAATCAGAGAACTTCAGGACTTAAAAAGATGGCGGAACATTTCCCGCAACTGGCGACACACTTTCCCGGCAACCCAGAAACCCGGCTGAGCAGAAGCGGTAGCGATGCGTTATCCGCCTTCGAACGTGAATTCGTCCATGCCATCCGTTGCCGACAACTCTTTCCGGTATTTCAACCGATTGTGGATAGCCACCACCGTTTACAGGGGATGGAAATTCTCTCACGCTGGCGGCGCGAGGGTACGGTCCTGCAACCCGGCGCATTTTTGCCGCAAATACGTGCTGAATACGCCTGGCAGGTGCTGACCGCATTTGTTTTGCAGGAAGCGATACAAAAAATCAACCAGCATCCCGGGGAGTTTTATTTCTCACTTAATATCCCTGCCGCCCTCGCCAGCCATGAATGCCTTCCACGAATGCTGGAAGCGGCGAAACAGCAACTGGTGTCGCCACAGCAAACGGACAGACTGGTGCTGGAATTTGCTGAGACCATCGAGTTCAGTCAAAGGGGAAAAACCGCCGCGAACATCGACAAATTAAAACGGCTTGGCTTTCGAATTATGCTCGATGACTGTTTCTCACAAGGCAGCGTGATGTTTCCGGTCAGGCAGATCCAGTTTAACGAATATAAGCTGGATATTTGTATTATCAATGAGATGCAACGCGATCCACACGCGCTGGCGCTGATAAAAAGCCTGAACTATTACTGTATGCTGACCGGCAGTCGCTGCGTTGCCGAAGGGGTCGACAGTGAAGAGAAATTTAATATATTGAAAGCATTAGGTATCGATCGCTTTCAGGGATACCTCATCTCCCCGCCAGTAGGCGGGAATATGCTTGAACGGTTTGTGGACCGCTACATATCATTCTGATCAAACATGCTTTTTGACGAAATGATGGTCTCAATAAATTTTTTCTTATGGTCATACTTCAGCACATCGTCTATGTACATGATGCCGGTATCAAAGGAGGGAATGTTCTTCGCCAGATTGAGGCGACGCAGACCACGGTGACGCGCTTCGGCTTCCAGATGTATGGAAAGCGCCAGAATGCATTGCGTCTGTTTCGCCAGCGCAATAGCATTCGATACCGAACAGACTTCAAATCTGACCTTTTCTGGCGAAATAGGACAAAGCAAAGGATCGTTAAACTCTTCGTTTTCCGATTCATGCTTAAGAATGACCCACTCACAGTGATTAAGCTGCGCTTCGGTAATCTGCGGCACGTACGCAAGCGGATGATCGCTCGCGCAATACAGGACAAACCGGGTCGTGAAGATGGGAAGGTAATTTATTGCCGCAATTCTGTTTTCCGCAGCGGGTATCGCCCCTAACGCAAGATCGCATTCGCCTTTCAGTAAATGCTGTTGCCCCAGTGCAGTATTACTGTTTTTGATCACCATCCGAATTTGCGGATACAGCCTCACATAGTCCTTCATCAGATGAAATAAGACGCCATGACTCCACGCGTGCCCGCACTCGATCACCAGTTGCTGTCTGTGGCTATGCTTTATCGCATCAATACTGAGTAAAGCCTGCTGGTAATTGCGATCCAGCAGGCAGGCATGCTGATACAGGCTTTCGCCATAAACCGTTAAGGAAATCTTTTTCCCCTCACGGAACAACAAAGGGATCCCCAACTCCGACTCGAGTCGTTGCATATTTTGGGTTAGGGTCGGTTGAGAGATAAACAGACTTTCCGCCGCCGAGGTAAAGGTCTTTTTATCCACCAGCACTTTGAACTGAAAAATTAATTTGTGTAAATACATTCGCCTCACCACGGTTTCCGGGATTGATAATGCCTGCCTGATGCGTAGCGATGAAAATAGACGGGAGCCCCGGCAAAATCGGGCTCCCGGATGAGTGAGGCATGCAGACTCAGTAGGGTTTATTGAACAGTCCGTATAGTGCCGACTCATAATCACCGCTGTCATACAGCGCTTTCACCGCCTGCTTTGTGATGCTGCGCTGCCCGGAGATCGTTGCCAGATCCTGAAGGAATTTATCCCCTCCGGGGCAGGCCGCTATCTCAAGGAGCAATGCCCGGGTATCCGGATGCATATCAAGGCAGGCAAGAGAGCCTAAATACTGCTGCATCACCCGTTTGCGCATTTCATGTTCCTGTCGCACGAACTCCGCGTCAATACGCGCGTCGTCGACGGGGATCCCCAGACGCCGCCATTCATCTTCCGGAGCCTGCGCCTCACGCATTGCCTGCGACAGTTTGCGGATAAACAGCGCTTCACGTTCAGGATCGCAGAGCGGATGCTCCTGCTTCGCATCGTGAGCTAAATCGAACAGCAAATTGCCGTGCGCATAAGAACTGTAAAAACCGGCGGAACCCGGGATTTTCAGCACCGGCGTCTGGTGGGTGAAGACAAAACCAGGATGTAGAGTGGCTTCCTGCAATTCAGCGAGATTAAACATCCTGCGCATGCGCATCGGCATCAGCGTGTACTCGTATAGCGGGGTATTTTCCGGCGACTGACTCCCTCTCATATAGACATAGCGACCATCGGTGATCGACACATGCGCGCCGAAATAGCCAAAAATAGCCTCTGATTTAATCGGCATTTGTCGCGCTATGACCGGAGACAATGCCTTGCCTGTCATGTTGTGCGTTTTCTCAATGCCAAACGCCTCCAGCAACGTCACCGCCAGATCGTGCATCTGCGCCAGTTGGGTTCGCGACTCGCCAGCCCGTCGACTTCTGGGATCCCAAATAAAGAAGGGGACATGCGCAATCTCGTTATACACCGGCATAACGCTTTTCCCCGACCACTCTTTTTCACCAAACATAAAACCGTGGTCGGTATTCACAATAAGCATTGTGTCCTGCCACAGATGATGTGCGTCGAAAAAGTCCAGCACCTGGCCAAGATATTCATCGCACATCAACATCAGCGCCTGATAATGCTTTTCACCGTTCACCACTTTCTGCGGATTATTGATCCTCTCTGTCGAACTGTATTCCGGCCAGTCGTCAGGGTTATTGACCAGTTCAGGATCGACCATGCGCTTGAAGCGATCCGGCACATAAAAGGGCTCATGCGGATCAAAACTCTCTATTTGCAATAACCAATTATCCTGCTGATAGTTTTCCGCCAGGAAAGCCAGCCCGGCCTGATAACAGCGCGCCTGCGGGACATCTTTCTCTTCACGCATATAACTGCGGTTAATCTGATCGTGCTCGATCATATTACGGCGCAGCGGTTCGGCGTTTTTCCATGAATCCAGTTCACGGGCGCCATCGAAGCCAATCTTCGCTTTCCAGAGATCCCCCTCCTGTCCGCGCATAAACTCATAACTGCTGTAGCGATTATGGTAGGTCGCCCCGCCATCTTCCCAGTAGTGCTGATGGTCGGTAATTAAATGGCAATAGACGCCGTGCTTTTTAATGATTTCAAAAATAGAGTCATCAAAGGGTTCCAGCGGCCCCCAACTGCGATGCAGGAAATTCAACCGTCCGGTATGCAAATCGCGTCGGGCTGGCATGCAGGGCATTGAGCCAACATAGAAATTATCAAAACGAACGGTTTTCCCCTCCAGTCGTTTAAAATTAGGCAGAGGAAATGCGTCGGCCTGATAAGCCGGGAGCTTATTACGACGCAGGGTATCAAACATCAGCATAACAACTTTCATATTACTCTCCATCCCCGAGCAGTTTCATGCAGATCGCCTGATGTTTTTTTTTGTTCAGGGTATAAAAAATCATCGAAAACAGTGACAGGAGTTGCCCGCAAACCGGCGTCAGGACCATCAAAATAAGCAATCCATGTAATGTTCCCGCCGTTTGCGCCTGCGCGCCGGGTAGATAACCAATAAGATCAAGGACGCCGCCCAGCACAAAGGCACCCAGCGCAGAACCAAATTTGTTGGAGAACGTTAATGTGGAGGAGGCAATTCCGGCGGCATTCTTTTTCGTTTTCCAGCGTAATTCATCCGCGCAATCAGTGACCATCATCCAGGTAATCAGCGACCCGCCCTGACAAAACGCCATCACGCAGGCGAGAAGTATCAAAGTAAAGGTGACATTTTCAGGCGAGAAGGTGAGCCAGAGTATCAGCGAGGGAACCATGGCAATAAAACAGATGATCACAAATGCCGTTTTATTTCCATAGCGAGATACTAACCACTTAACCAGCAGATATATTGATGCGCCAAACAGCATATTCAGTAATGCTCCCGTCGCAACCAGCTTTGTATTGTGGAGAACCCACGTATAAAACTGAACGGTCACCCCGGCGGTAATCGCTAAGGACAGCGTGTTCGCCGAAGAGGCCAACGCCAGGCATCCCAGTGAACGACTACGAAAAGCCAGCGACAGCTGTTTGAAAACGGCCACCACAATATTCTGCTGTTCGCCCGACGGGTCGGTCTGTAATCCCTTTTCATCGTGCACAATACGTTGCCAGTTATCCTGTCTGCGGGCGCCGTAAGCGCAAATCCAGAATCCCAGCGTGGTCACAACCCCAAATAAAATGCCGAGGTAGTGATAGCTATGAAAATCAACCACCACATTGCCCGTCGCATCCCGGGTCTGGCTGAATGCAGATAAAATATAAATGCCGCCCGCGCTGACGATAAACTGGGCGATAATCCCGGTAAATTGCTTGAATAACACAATATTACTGCGTTCATTGACCTTGTCTGTAATGTAGGCCGTTAATGAGTGGTACGGGATATTCGACACGGTAGAGACAAGGGAGTAGAGCATATAAACGCAGGCGATATAAACTATTCTGCCCGTCGTGGAGAAATCCGGGGAGGCGAAAACCATCCAGGTTGTAAAACCCAGTACCGGCGCCGATGTGATTATCCAGAAGCGGTATTTACCTAGTCGCGTCCGGGTTCTGTCACCCATCGCGCCCATCACCGGATCGATAAACGCACCAATCCCCCGTGCGGCAAGCGTGATGGAGCCCACCGTGGCCGGATTCACACCATAGACATCAGAAGCATAGGTAATAAAGAAAACCAGCATCGCGTAAAAA
>NZ_JBFWLF010000146.1:0-11059 GCF_050252275.1 Citrobacter sp.
TTATTATTCGTTGTACTGGCTCTCGGCCTGTGTCTCGGTAAATTGCGTCTGGGTTCCATCCAACTGGGTAATTCCATTGGCGTTTTAGTCGTCTCTCTCTTATTAGGGCAACAGCATTTCAGTATTAACACTGACGCACTGAATCTGGGCTTTATGCTGTTTATTTTTTGTGTCGGCGTTGAAGCGGGTCCTAACTTTTTTTCCATTTTTTTTCGGGACGGGAAGAATTACCTGATGCTGGCTCTGGTGATGGTCGGCAGCGCGCTGCTGATCGCCCTCGGTTTGGGGAAGCTATTTGGCTGGGACATTGGCCTGACGGCCGGTATGCTGGCTGGCTCAATGACGTCTACCCCGGTTCTGGTCGGTGCTGGCGATACGCTGCGCCATTTTGGAATGGAGAGCGCACAGCTTTCCCGGGCGCTGGATAACCTGAGCCTGGGCTACGCACTGACCTACCTGATCGGTCTGGTCAGCCTGATCGTCGGCGCACGCTATCTGCCAAAATTACAGCATCAGGATCTGCAAACCAGCGCCCAGCAAATCGCCCGTGAACGCGGTCTGGACACCGACACGAACCGGAAGGTGTACCTGCCGGTCATTCGTGCTTATCGCGTCGGCCCGGAACTGGTCGCCTGGACGGACGGAAAGAACCTGCGGGAGCTCGGCATTTACCGCGCAACTGGCTGCTACATTGAACGCATCCGTCGTAACGGTATTCTGGCAAACCCGGACGGTGACGCCGTGCTGCAGATGGGTGATGAAATCGCGCTGGTCGGCTATCCGGATGCTCATGCCCGCCTCGACCCCAGCTTTCGTAACGGCAAAGAGGTGTTCGACCGCGACCTGCTCGACATGCGGATCGTCACGGAAGAGATCGTGGTGAAAAACCACAATGCCGTGGGACGCCGTCTTGCGCAACTGAAGCTCACCGATCACGGCTGCTTCCTGAACCGCGTGATTCGCTCGCAGATTGAAATGCCGATTGATGACAACGTGGTGCTCAACAAAGGCGACGTATTGCAGGTCAGCGGCGACGCGCGCCGGGTGAAAACAATCGCGGATCGTATTGGCTTTATCTCGATTCACAGCCAGGTCACCGATCTGCTGGCCTTCTGTGCGTTCTTCATTATTGGTCTGATGATCGGCATGATCACCTTCCAGTTCAGCAACTTCAGTTTCGGCATCGGTAACGCCGCTGGATTGCTGTTCGCCGGGATCATGCTGGGCTTCCTGCGTGCTAACCATCCCACATTTGGCTACATCCCGCAGGGAGCGCTGAATATGGTGAAAGAGTTCGGCCTGATGGTCTTTATGGCGGGCGTTGGCTTAAGCGCAGGCAGTGGCATCGGTCAGGGGTTAGGGGCAATTGGCGGTCAAATGCTGATTGCTGGTCTGATCGTCAGCCTGGTGCCGGTGATCATTTGCTTCCTGTTCGGCGCCTATGTCTTGCGCATGAACCGGGCGCTTCTTTTTGGCGCCATGATGGGGGCGCGTACCTGCGCACCGGCAATGGAAATTATCAGCGACACCGCGCGTAGCAATATCCCGGCACTCGGTTACGCAGGCACCTACGCGATAGCCAACGTGCTGCTGACACTGGCGGGGACACTCATCATCATCATCTGGCCAGGCTTAGGATAAAACTGAAGTTGTCCCTTAAGTGAAAATTTTTTGCAGATATGTAGAACTTTTCCTCAAGGTGTCAGTCATAACTAGTGCCACTGCTTTTCTTTGATGTCCCCAATTTGTGGAGCCCATCAACCCCGCCGTTTTGGTTCAAGGTTGATGGGTTTTTTGTTGCCTGCATTTCTCCTCTCCCGTCTTTACCCCCTTCCTCACCATACTGACTGATGATCGGCATGAAGAGCAGGATCGTGTGGCGCAAGACATTTGTGTCGCCGGGGAGACAACCACTATCGCCCTCAACGATGCTCACCCGGCGATGCGTTTAACCATCTGCAGGATCTCTTCGCGCGTCATCGGCGTCCGGTCAGTCACAAAATGCAACGTCATCCCTTCAATAAAAGCGTCCAGCGCCCGGGCGGTAATAGGATCAAACCACTGCTCAAGCGTTCTCTGACTGGTTTGCATCCAGTCCTGCATCACACTTCTTAGCGTCGGCTTACGATTCATCATCGCGTACAGCTGATACATCAGCTCCATATTATGCGGCGTCGTCACTTCTGAACTGTAAATGAGGGTGGTGATCGATTCGCAAGCCATTTCCGGACCGGTCACCCCGGCAAAAAAATCACGATATTGCTGCGCCATATCGCACGTAAAACGCGTGAACGCTTCTTCAATCAACGAGTCCATACCCTCGAAGTAATATGTCATGGATCCCAGTGGAACCCCTGCACAGCTGGCGATTTTACGATGCGTTACAGCACTAATCCCATGCTCAGCAATTGTCTCCAGAGTTGCCTGAAGTATCCTTTCCCGACGCTGCGGATCGTTTGGTCGTCTGCTCATAAATTCCCCTTCTGATTTATGTACAAATGTACACAAACTTGCTAGTGTTGTCGCTATTGTTGTACTTTTGGTGCTTCCCTGATGACATTGACTTCCTCCCGCAAAGCCCTGCAACGCCGTACCTGGGCGCTTTTTATGTTCTTCTTTTTGCCCGGCTTGCTGATGGCCTCCTGGGCCACGCGCACGCCCGCTATTCGTGACACGCTTTCGGTCTCGACGGCGGAAATGGGGGCCGTACTGTTTGGTCTCTCGATTGGTTCGATGAGCGGCATCCTTTGTTCGGCCTGGCTGGTGAAACGATTTGGCACCCGAAAGGTGATTCGCACCACCATGTCCTGCGCAATTGTAGGGATGCTGGTGCTAAGCCTGGCGCTTTGGCTCACCTCCCCGGTGTTGTTCGCGCTGGGTTTAGGTGTATTCGGCGCCAGTTTTGGTTCCGCAGAAGTGGCGATCAATATTGAAGGGGCGGCCGTCGAACGTGAGATGAACAAAACCGTTTTGCCGATGATGCACGGTTTTTACAGCTTCGGCACGTTGGCGGGCGCGGGTATCGGGATGGCACTGACAGCCTTCGGCGTCGCGGCAACCACGCATATTGTACTGGCTTCGCTGGTGGCGATTGCGCCGATTTTTATTGCCATCCAGGCCATTCCTGACGGGACGGGCAAAAACGCCAACGACGGTTCTCATCACCAGGAAAAAGGCGTCCCCTTCTGGCGCGATATTCAGTTGCTGCTGATTGGCGTTGTGGTGCTGGCGATGGCCTTTGCTGAAGGGTCCGCCAACGACTGGTTACCGCTGCTGATGGTCGACGGTCACGGGTTCAGCCCGACTTCCGGCTCGCTGATTTACGCAGGGTTCACGCTCGGGATGACCGTCGGGCGCTTTACCGGTGGCTGGTTTATTGACCGTTACAGTCGTGTGGCGGTGGTTCGCGCCAGCGCCCTGATGGGCGCGCTCGGTATTGGTCTGATTATTTTCGTCGACAGCGCCTGGGTGGCCGGCGTCTCTGTGATACTGTGGGGCCTGGGCGCATCGCTCGGTTTCCCGTTAACCATTTCTGCGGCCAGCGACACGGGGCCGGATGCACCGACACGCGTTAGCGTCGTGGCAACTACCGGCTATCTCGCCTTTCTCGTTGGCCCTCCGCTGCTCGGCTACCTCGGCGAACACTACGGTTTACGTAGCGCCATGCTGGTGGTGCTGGCGCTGGTGCTGCTGGCCGCCGTTGTCGCCAGAGCCGTCGCCAAACCAAATTCAACTACGCAAACTGCGATGGAGAAGGGATAAATGGGCATTAAGTTAATAGCAGTCGATATGGATGGCACTTTTCTGAGCGATCAAAAGACCTATAATCGCGAACGTTTTCTTGCACAGTATCAGCAGATGAAAACGCAGGGTATTCGTTTTGCGGTCGCCAGTGGCAATCAGTACTACCAGCTCATCTCATTCTTTCCTGAGATTGCCCATGAGATCTCCTTTGTCGCCGAAAACGGCGGTTGGGTGGTAAGCGAAGGCCAGGATATCTTTAATGGCGATCTGGCGAAATCCGATTTTACCGCCATCGTCGATCACCTGTTAACCCGCGCCGATGTCGAAATCATCGCCTGCGGTAAGAACAGTGCGTATACCCTGAAAGCGTACAACGACGAGATGAAAGCCACCGCCGGCATGTACTATCACCGCCTCGAATTCGTGGATGATTTCAACAATATCAATGACGTGTTTTTCAAATTTGGACTGAACATCTCAGACGATCGGATCCCGGAAGTTCAGCAAGCCCTGCACGACGCCATTGGCGATATCATGGTGCCTGTTCACACCGGCTATGGCAGCATCGATCTCATTATCCCCGGCGTACACAAAGCGAACGGACTGCGCCTGCTCCAGCAGCGTTGGGGAATTGACGATAGTGAAGTCGTGGTGTTTGGGGATGGCGGAAATGATGTTGAAATGCTGCGCCAGGCGGGCTTTAGTTTTGCAATGGAAAATGCGGCAGATACGATTGCGAAGGCCGCGAAATATCGAGCTGGCTCAAACAACAAAGAAGGCGTCCTCGACATCATTGATTGTGTCCTGAAGAACGAAGCGCCATTTAATTAACAACGACTTGCGTTATTCACCAGGCTAAGGTGTTTACACCGCCATCCGACTTTATTGCCTGATGGCGGTGCGCTTAGCGGGCCAACAATGTCGCCATTACCCTTCCCGGGTATTCCCGGTCTGTTTATCTTTCAGGAAGATAAACATCAGCAACAGCCACAGCATGCCGCTCGCCAGATTAAACAGGCTGAACAGCCCATTCCCGCCGAGCAGATAAGCGTGCTTACTCAGTTCAATCCCGACGGTAAAGATCAGCATTTGCAGCATTCCCATCGCCGCAGAGACCGTGCCTTTACTCATGTCGCTGGCGAACAGGGTGAGGCGCACCAGTCCGGCGTTGGCCACACCGATGCCAAAAGCGTAAACGCTCAGACCGGCCGTCATCCACAAATACGCATGGGACGAGACGACGGTGGCCGCCGCGGCGATGAGCAGTCCCAGCACAATCGGCCAGCCGCCCATGATGATGAGCGAACGCACCGTACGCCGAGCGGTCAGGCGCGCCAACATCAGGTTTCCGGCGATCAGCGCGCCAAAAATCGGCACCTGTAGCAGGCCATACTCGTAGCTACTAAGCTGTTCGCCGCTGATGATAATAATCGGTGACTGGGCGATCCAGGCCAGCAACGGCAGACTGACGAACCCCAGCGCCAGCGCGCCGGCGACAAAGCGCCCATTTTTCAGCACCAGTCTGTAATCATTACCCAGCGCCTTTAGCGATAGCGGCTCGCCGATCCGCGTGGCGGTCTCCGGCATCGCCCGCTGCAGACCAAAGAACGCGATCGCCGCCAGTGCGGCGAACAGCACAAACATGCCTTCCCACGGCAGGACATGCACCCACGCCGCTCCCACCAGCGGTCCAAGCAGTGGCGCTATCAGCGCGACGTTCGCCATCAGGGCGGTGATTTTAATACACACGGCCTCTTCAAAGGACTCCTGGATCGCCGCGTAGCCCACCGCGCCAATAAAGCACAGACTGATGCCCTGCAAAAAACGCAGCAGGGTAAATTGTTCGATGCTTTGCGCCAGCAGCGTTGCCAGGCAGGTGACAATAAACCACACCACGCCCGCTAACATCACCGGACGACGGCCAATGCGATCCGACAGTGGCCCTAACAGCCATTGCAAAAACATACCGCCGGCCAGATAGGCGGTCATGGAGGTAGGTACCCAGTCGATCCCCGCCTGATATTGTTCCACCACCGCCAGCATGCCGGGTTGGATCATATCGTTGCCAATGTAGGTGGAGAATTCGTAGAGCACCAGACAGAGAGGGAAAAGCAGCGCCTGACGTCCAAGACGGGCACCTTGTTGTAAACGGTTTTGCATGCAATCTCTTCGACAATAAAAAATCGCGCAAAGTGTAATGAAAGAGCCTCACCTGAGATAGTGAATTATGCGTGGTAAAAGCAAAATGCGCACATTTTTACCCGCTCATGAAAATCCTTCCCTGGGTTTAAGGTTAGTCTACGTTGACGCGGTTATGCTGAGTGAAAAATCACGAGCGATGTCTGAAACACCTTCTTTTACAGGTAAATAAGACAATCCCTCTTTACCCTGCGGACGGACACTTTTATTCTCGGCCTGCCTGGATTTTCATTAAACGAACTGAGTCTGACTGCTATGCTGGAAAATATTAACTATTCGCTGTTCTACTTTATCAATGCCACGCCGGACTCGGCATCGTGGATGATTTCCCTCGCCATTTTTATCGCCAAAGATCTGATCAACATCGTCCCGCTGTTAGCCATTGTTCTCTGGCTGTGGGGACCGCGTGAACAGGTTTGCGCGCAGCGGCAGTTGATCGTCAAAATGGCGATGGCGCTGGTCGTTAGCCTGCTGGTGTCATGGGTAATGGGACACCTGTTCCCACACGATCGTCCGTTTGCCGATCGCATTGGCTACAATTATCTCCAGCATGCGGCAGATGACTCGTTCCCCAGCGATCACGGCACGGTGATATTTACCTTCGCGCTGGCGTTTTTGTTCTGGCATCGTCTCTGGTCCGGCGTTCTGTTGATGGTGTTGGCCGTCACCATCGCCTGGTCCCGCGTCTATCTTGGCGTGCACTGGCCGCTCGACATGCTCGGCGGACTGCTGGCTGGGATGATCGGCTGCCTGAGCGCGCAAATGATCTGGCAAAAATTCGGTCCGGCCCTCTATCGTGGCCTGCAACACGGTTACCGCATCTGCTTCGCCCTGCCGATTCGTAAAGGCTGGGTACGTGACTAGACGAAGGAAAAAAGAGTAATATTAAGCGCACTGAAAGAGACAGAGCGCTTAATTATTCATCCAGGGGAATTATGGAAACACGTCGCGAAGAGCGTATTGGTCAATTGCTGCAGGCACTGAAACGCAGCGATAAACTCCATCTTAAGGAAGCCGCGACCCTGCTGGGCGTCTCTGAAATGACCATTCGCCGCGACCTGAATAACAACAGTGCGCCGGTAGTGCTGCTCGGTGGCTATATTGTGCTGGAACCCCGCAGCGCCAGCCACTATCTGCTCAGCGATCAAAAATCCCGCTTAGTGGAAGAAAAACGTCGTGCGGCGCAGCTGGCGGCAAGTCTGGTGCAGCCGCATCAGACGCTGTTTTTTGACTGCGGTACGACGACGCCGTGGATCATCGAAGCGATCGATAATGACATCCCGTTTACCGCCGTCTGCTATTCCCTGAATACGTTTCTGGCATTGCAGGAAAAACCGCTGTGCCGGGCAATCCTCTCCGGCGGCGAATTTCACGCCAGCAATGCGATTTTCAAACCGCTTGATGCTCAGGAAACCCTGAACAATATCTGTCCGGATATCGCCTTTTATTCCGCTGCCGGCGTTCATATCAGCAAAGGGGCGACCTGTTTTAATCTGGAAGAATTGCCGGTGAAACACTGGGCAATGTCGATGGCGCAACACCACGTACTGGTGGCCGATCACAGCAAATTTGGCAAGGTCCGTCCGGCGCGGATGGGAGATTTAAAACACTTTGACATCGTGGTAAGCGACTGCTGCCCTGACGATGAATTTGTCAGCTTCGCCAAAGCGCAGCGAATTAAGCTTATGTACTAATTGCCGTTTGCCGGACAGGCGTCAGCGCTATCCGGCAATCATCAGGACTTAAGAGAACCAGCTACCGAACCACTGATGAAATTTCATCAGTACGAAATCCCACATCCGGCCAAAGAAGCCGCCCTCTTCTACCGCCTCCATCACGATCAACGGACGCTGTTCAATCGATTTGCCGTTCAACTGGAAGTCAATCGTCCCAACCACCTGGCCCTTTTTCAGCGGCGCGGTGAGCTGCGGTTCCGTCAGCGTAAAGCTGGCTTTCAGGTTTTTCAGTTGACCGCGCGGAATCGTCACAGAACCGGCTTCGCCAGCCCCCAGATTCACCTCACTCTTGTCACCAAACCAGACGCGCTGGGTCACAAAGGTGGCATCCGGTTTGATAGGCGTTACGGTCTCAAAGAAGCGGAACCCCCAGGTCAACAGTTTTTCTGATTCATTAAAGCGGATACGGTCAGTTTTGGTGCCTAATACCACCGAAATCAGACGCATATCGCCCTGGGTGGCCGACGCGACCAGATTGTATCCGGCCCCGGCCGTGGTGCCTGTTTTCATGCCGTCAACGTTCAGGCTGGAGCTCCAGAGCAGACGGTTTCGGTTGGGCTGGCGAATCTTGTTAAAAGTGAACTCTTTTTCTTTATGGATCGCATACTCTTCCGGCACATCATGGATCAGTGCTTTACCCAGCAGCGCCATATCACGCGCGGTGCTGAACTGGCCCGGCGCATCCAGACCGTGTACCGTCTGGAAGGTGGTGTTCGTCAACCCAAGCTTTTTCGCATAACCATTCATCAGACCGATAAACGACTCCTGGCTCCCTGCGACATAGTCTGCCAGTGCGATACAGGCGTCGTTGCCGGACTGAATAATCACCCCTTTATTGAGATCGGAAACCGCCACCTGATCGCCGGGCTTCAGGAACATGACCGAGGAGCCGCGCAGCGCCGGGTTACCGGTCGCCCACGCGTCTTTGCCTATCGTCACCATGTCGGTCAGTTTAATTTTGCCCGCTTTGAGTGCCTGCCCCACCACATAGCTGGTCATGATTTTCGTCAGACTGGCCGGATCCAGTTTCTCATCGGCATTGCCTTCAGCCAGCACCTTACCGCTGGCGTAATCCATTAAAATCCACGCGCGCGCATCGACGCTCGGCGGTTCAATGGTCTGTTCCGCCGCCATCACCGTCGGCGCAAAGAGAAAGAGAAGGGCTGAACCCGCTGCGAAATTGCGAAGGGAAGAAACGTATTGCGTCATAAATGCCACCCGAGTATCCATTCAAAAAATATACGTCATACCACCGTATAATAAGTGCGGTGAGTAATAACGCACTAAGAAGCGTAAGTGAACCGTAAGTTGGTAAAGTTTTTAAAGTTTATGCAATAACCCCCCGCTATGCCGCAACGGAGAGGAATTTTTTGTTGGCTGTTGCGTAAATGTTAGCTTTATCTCACCATGTGGAGTGAACGCAGCCCTGAGGCTGTCCATTTTTTGAGGGGTAATTATGATTACGCTGTGGGGCCGGAATAACTCAACCAACGTCAAAAAAGTATTGTGGACGCTCGAAGAACTGGAATTACCGTTTAATCATATCCTGGCGGGAGGACAGTTTGGCCTGAACCATGATGCCGATTATCTGGCGATGAACCCGAACGGTCTGGTGCCTTTGCTACGTGATGATGAAAACGACCTGCTGCTGTGGGAGTCCAACGCCATCGTGCGTTACCTGGCTGCCCAGTATGGACAAAAACGCCTGTGGGTCGAGTCACCGGCACGTCGGGCTGAAGGCGAAAAATGGATGGACTGGGCGAATCAAACCCTCAGTCCAGCACACCGTGTGGTGCTTTTTGGTTTAGTGAGAACACCGCCGGAACAGCGCGATCACGCCGCTATCGATGCCGGAGCGAAACGCTGCGACGAGCTGTTCGCGATCCTCGACGCGGCGCTGGCCGACCAGTTATGGTTCTCGGGAAAAGCGTTTGGCACCGGTGACATCGCCATCGCGCCGTTTGTCTACAACCTGTTCAACGTGGGACTGACATGGACACCGCGTCCGCATCTTGAGCGCTGGTACCAGCAGCTCAGCGAGCGCCCGGCGTTTCGTAAAACGGTCATGATCCCGGTCAGCTAAGCCGTTCAGGTACGCGGGCTGACTTTAAGCAACTCGCCATCGGACTCATCGGTTAAGACATACAGATAACCGTCGGGCCCGACGCGTACGTCGCGGATCCGCTGTTTTCGCTCACCCAGAATGCGCCCCTCTTCAGCGACCGTATTGCCATTCACCCTCATCACAATCACATTCTGGTCCTTCAGTGCGCCAATGAACAGTTTCTGCCGCCACTGAGGGAAAGTATCGTGGTCATAAAAGGCCATCCCGCTAACGGCAGGTGATTTCTGCCAGTAGAAAATGGGCTGTTCGGTACCTGCCACCTTTTCGCCCTGCGCTTCCGGGATTTTCAGCCCGCTATAGTTAATGCCCCATGTCGCCAGCGGCCAGCCGTAGTTTTTGCCTTTTTCGGGGATATTGATCTCATCTCCGCCGCGCGGCCCGTGCTCATTGAGCCACAGCGTATCGCTCCACGGATTCATCGCCATCCCCTGCGGATTGCGGATCCCATAAGACCAGATTTCCGGGCGCGCGCCAGGCTGATTAACAAACGGATTGTCCGCCGGGATTTTCCCCTGATCGGTCAGACGCACCACTTTCCCCTGCAGTTTGTTGAGGTCCTGTGCGGTCGGCCGCTGGTTGTTTTCTCCCAGTCCGATGAACAGATGCCCCTTACCGTCAAACACCAGTCGCCCGCCAAAATGATTGCCGGTAGAGAGTTTTGGCATCTGCCGGAAGACCGTCTGGAAGTTTTCCAGCCGCGAAAGGTCGTCGCTGAGTCGACCATAGCCCACCGCGGTTCCTGCTTTTCCCTCTGCATCAGCCTGGGAAAAACTGAGCCAGACGCGCCGGGACTGGCGAAAGTCCGGAGCCAGCGCCACGTCCAGCAGACCGCCCTGCCCGTTTGCCCACACCTTTGGCACCCCAGGCAGCGGGTCAGAAAGCCCTTTTCCTGCCTGCCAGTGGCGCAACTGCCCACCCTTCAGAGTGATCAGCATGCCGTCGTCGCCCGGCAGAAAGGCCAGCGCCCATGGGTGGTCAAGTTTGGTTTGCAGCACCTCAACATTGACCACAGGCGTTTTCGCCTGAGCAAACCAGGGGAAAATTAGCAATGTCATTACTGGGATAAGCGAACGACGCATAACGCCTCCTTGTTGACTCTGGTTAAAGCGTAGTCAGCAAGGAACGTCAGGAAGGCATTTTTACAAAAACTTAACGATGAAAGGGGGAGTCGCCTCCCCCTGGAATCAGGCATCTTCAAGCGTGGAATGAGCCTGCAGACTCTGAATGCTCAGCGTTAAGGTTGTCAGGCAGGTAT
>NZ_JBFWLF010000147.1:0-10990 GCF_050252275.1 Citrobacter sp.
GAATAAATTCGCCGAGGGGATGGAAAGCGCCATGCGGGAGTTTAATCACGAGTACCGCAAGGAGAGAAAGACCCGAGGCGTGGTGACGAACGTCGAACTTTCAGAGAGTGCGGAGGACTGGCTGCCGCAGGCGCACCCGTTAGCTGAGGAAAAAAGATGAATGTTTAGCTAAATATGGCAAAAGGTGTTCATAGTGTTCATTGATTAAAGTAATTTCAATAAATTCAATGCGATACCCTATGAACACCCTGAGCAAAGGTGTTCATAGGGTATTCATAGTGTTCATAACTCATTTTAACTTTGTGATTATTTAATAAACAAAAATATGAACACCATGAACACTTAAAACCCCTGTATGTAGACTGGTGTTCATAGGTTAATTTCATGTTTTATAAGTGATTTATCCTTTTTATGAACACCATGTATACCTTGAGGGCAAATTCTTTAAAACGCATCCATTCATTTCACGTTGTGCATCCCCTCAATTTCATTACCATTATTTCATTAATTGCAATGATTGTTGTGATTGTTGCGTTTTTTGTCATGTGATAACCAAGGGGGAAGCATGAAAAAGGAACACGTGAAACCCGTTCTTCTGAGCGCTGCTCAGGTTGCGGCATTAAAAGCCATTCAGGAGCAGGAACGCCAGAAATCCGGGTTTGGTATCGCACCATCAATCCATGATGTTGCGCGGAAAATATTTGATGTTGGGCTGTCCAGAATGAAGGTAAGCCAGTGAGTTACGAAATCAAAATTGGTAAACACAGCATTATGCTGAATAACTACGTGGGGAGCGTTACCGCGCCTAATACGCAAATTGGCGTCCTGTTCAAGGGAATGTCTGATGCCTTTGTTGGTTTACGCACCGTGGCACAACAGGCAGAGGCCGAAGCAGATTTGATGGATGCCATTCGTAACGATCCTGACCTGAACGAACAGGCAAAGAACAGACGTACAAGCGAAGCCAGAAACCCGGATACGCTCAGAAGATTTTCACGTGGTATCGCGGCAGTAAATGAGCAGGCCGGGAATATCCTTGATTATCTGCAAAATAAACTGGCTCCGGTAAAACCACTGGCGGCTGAAGATATTCAGGGATTCCTGCGCGACAGTGAAATGCGTCAGGCATTCGCCAGGCTGGATCGCCTCAGTCGCGAAAAAATGTTGGTGTCTATGCACGGTGGAAAGCATTCAGAGCTTGGTGATGCTCTGCTGCGCGGTCATCCAATTTGCTCCGGTATGGACACTGAACAGCTTAAGCGGCTGGCGTTCTCCAGAATATCGGCAGATAACGCCCCCGTTATTAATGCGGTTGACGAGCTGGTAAGTGCGGTCAAAAAAGATTCGCTTCAACTGACAGCAATCCGCACCTGGTATGCGAACCTGATTTTCGGCTCCAGTGACGATCCTGCCGATGTTTTACCGCGCATGACTACTCTTGATGCTCTGGCCGATTATGTGGGTAGCATGAAGAAAATCAGCCTGCGTCAGGGCAAAGAAGATGAACAGCAGGCCGCCTGAATGGGCGGCTTTTTTACCTCTGATAGTCAATTTTGAAATGAGGCTAAATATCAATGACAAAAGTTATGGCGGCGATGCTGGAGGAACTGGAGCGCCTTTGCATTCAGTACCCGGATACACTCACTGCGATAGAAATAAACGTGAAGGGAGATGATGGAGAGATCCTCCACGGCTTCAATATTCCATCCGAAATGCTCACAGAGAAGGGCTGCAATCATGCTACACACTAATTGCCGGTGCGTGATGTGCAGAACGAAACACCCCAAAGTAACTGATCCACAGGAGAGTTAATTAGATGGCAAGATTAACCACAATTCGGCTGTATGGCGTCCTGGGGGCGAAGTTTGGACGCGTGCATAAACTCGCGGTGCAAACCTCAGCGGAGGCGGTGAAAGCCTTATGCATTAACTTTGATGGGCTGGAGCAATATCTATATGACGCCAAAAAGAACGGCATGGTTTTCGCCGTGTTCCGTGGAAAACGCAACATTGGTGTCCAGGATTTCAAAGAGCTGGGAGGCGACAGTGATATTCGCATCGCGTCGGTTATGGAGGGGGCGAAAAAAGCGGGTTTGTTCCAGACCATACTCGGAGCCGTTTTGGTGGTGGTCGGGGTCGTTGGGATGACGATTGGCCAGGCATGGGGCGGGGCAACATGGGGGCCGTATGCACTTAATGCTGGCATCGGTATGATGGCCGGCGGCATCTACCAGATGCTTTCGCCCCAGCCAAAAGGATTACAGGGTCGAGACGACCCTGACAATAAACCCTCGTATGCCTTCGGTGGCTCGGTGAATACACTTGCGATGGGGAACCCGGTCGCGCTTCTCTATGGTGAACGCGAAATTGGCGGCGCCATCATCAGTGCCGGCATAGTCGCAGAGGATATTTGACCATGCTGCTAAGCAAAAGCGCCTACGCGCGGCATATGGGCGTCAGCCGGCAGACAGTTTATGGCTGGATAGCCCGAGGCGAAATTGTTCTGTCTGGCGATAAAGTGGATGTCGATGCATCGCATAACAGACAAAACGCTGGTGGTGCCGGGCACCGGATTGAAATGACTTGGGCGCAGGCCGCTGCGTGGGTATGGCGTCATGACGGAGGGCAAGGTCAGCACTGTGATGGTGAGCAACGGATTATGGCCGCTGCCAGTGAGCTGGGCTTCGATGCAGAATATGAACCTGATGAACAACTCCTGATACTGTACCGGCTGCAAGAGGAAACCCACAGCTTCTGTGGCAAAGATCACATGGCTGGTGGCCTGCGTTTCCTCCGTTCCGAGCTGGCCTATGTGGCCGCAATGCACCCCGACACCCAGGATGACTGGAGCGAAACAGGATTAAGGGCGCTCTGCCTGCTGGACGGCGAAAAACTGTAAACCCCCCAGCCCCTCAAACTTGACACTTTTTCACGAGAAACTGGGAAAAGTGTCAACCCAACCTAACGGATCCTGACGCCTACGAACAGCAGCTACAGCAGAAGTGTAAAGGGCTGGCGTTGAGATTTGTTGAGTCTAGGCTGTTAACTTTTGTTAATCCTGATGCGGAGCAGGGCAGGTGCCAGCCTGTTATGGTTTGTTATGCCTCACCAAAAAAGTGTCAGCCGCTGCCGCTTCAGAAAACTTCAGGTACAGGAACTCGTGAAGGGGAGGTGTTAAGCACTCCCCCAATGCAACCATCCTCGAGCCTCTTTCAGATCGCTGTTCTGGTTTGCCCGGACGCTAGCGTTCAGATTGAGTTGTCAAAAGTTGTCACCCACTGGCAGCGCCAGTGGGGATTTTTGGCAGAACGCGCTCTAAGTTACAGTTGCTTCATTCTGTAATGAATAACTTATATATAGTTTTAAGGAGGTATCTTTCTAATAGTGATTTAGATCACGCTATTTACCGCAATGATAATGTAGTGGTAAGTTCTTGCTTAAAGTTTAGACTATGAAAAAGTTTCACTTTCTGTTCTTGTATTGTATTATCTTAAAATCTAATTAGTAGTTGTAATGACGTTGTTGACTTTTTAATTTTATTTTGGGTGATGAGGCAGTTAAATTGGAGGTTAAATGATTTATGGATATTCAAGAGTATTTTACTAAGTTAAATGCAGAATCCCAAACCGTCTTCGAACAGTCTATTTATCAAAAAGAAACTTTAGGCAAACTTCACCATTTGTCTTCGTGCATATACGAGATGTCAAATGTCTTGAGAGACCCTCAAGAAAAAAGAATTTTAGAAACAGTTAGCGCTCAACTAGAATCATCAAACTATAGTTTAATTGTGGGTTTATATAGACAAGCATTTTCATCACTAAGACTAGCACTTGAAATGGGGTTGGGAGCTATTTATTTTTCTGCCAGTAAATTAGAAATGCATGAGTGGCTTGATGGACGAAGGGATATAAAATGGTCAAGGATAATTGATGAAGATAATGGCGTGTATTCCAAAAGATTTATTATGGCATTTTTCCCAGATTTAGTAGATGATGCTGGCGAATATCGAGCTAATGCAATTGGCGTTTATAGAAAACTTTCAGAATATGTTCATGGCAACAACGAGACATGGATAAATGGAAGTATCAAAATCATGTATAAAAATGAGCTATTCGAACAATATTGTCAGTATTACAAGCGTGTAACCGAATCTGTATTGTTCGCAGCTACGTGTAGATACGCGAAAACTTTTGATGATAATGAGCGCGAATCTATGCAATTTTTGCCAGAAGAATTTAATCATATAGAAAAAATTAGAGAATTATTCGGTATATCATAGGAATGAATTATGAGTGAATTTTATCTACGTACAGAAAGCATTAAACAGTCAGATATTCTGTCCTTGTCAGTTGTAAATTCAACTGACAGAGGCATTCTTGAAGCTCTGAAATCTAATGAACCTT
The DNA here is from genome assembly GCF_050252275.1 of Citrobacter sp. NCBI lineage: Bacteria > Pseudomonadati > Pseudomonadota > Gammaproteobacteria > Enterobacterales > Enterobacteriaceae > Citrobacter > Citrobacter sp. The sequence goes on from NZ_JBFWLF010000147.1 coordinate 4,403, forward strand.
GTCTTCTTGAGGGCTCAAGGGGTACTGGTAAGTCATTCCTTATGAGGGTTGCGGAATTAGAGTTAGAAGAAGGGGATAAGGCATGCGTAACAGTATTTGTTCCCTTCAACATGAGTTCTTTGATAACTACCGATGATAACCTTCAGTTTTATCATTGGATGATGGCTAAGACATTAAAATACTTACTTAATAAGCTTAGAAAAATGGGGATGGTTGTTTCAGGCTTGACTTCTAATTTGCTCAGTAATGATCATAATGACACAGAAGAAAGCGTTGAAACCAGTTTGAAAGAAATCGTAAGACTTTTCGAAGATTCTTATAAAGGAAAGATTGCTGTTGATATATCATCACTACCTGATATTGAAGATGTCAAAGAGGCAATACAAATAATTTGTGAAGAGAATAATCTAGATAGAGTTGTTTTCTTTTTTGATGAGGCGGCGCATGTATTTAGACCTGAGCAGCAACGTCAATTCTTTAGTTTATTCAAAGATCTTCGTTCACCATATATTACATGTAATGCGGCTATTTATCCTGGAGTTACTCACTTTGGTGATTCTTTTGAACCAATTCATGATTGTGTATTCAAAAAACTAGAAAGAAATATTTTAGAATCAGATTATCTTCAATATTTCAAAGATATTGTATTTAAGCAATCAGATGAGTCGCTAAAGAAAGAGATAGACAATCAAAGAGATCTTTTCAACACCTTAGCTCTTGCTTCAGGCGGTAATCCTCGAATGTTGTTGAGAACGTTGCAAGATCTATCAAAATTAAATGCTAGTGGAGTTAACGCCATAATAAAGTCCTTTTATCGAAATCAAATTTGGACAGAACATACTGATTTGGGTGAAAAGTACAAGGGGCATCGTGAAGTTATAGATTGGGGTAGAGATTTCTTGGAGAACTCTGTTATACCTCGAGTAGAAGATTATAATAAGATTCGAAGAGATAAGGGTACAGATGAATCTACAATTTATTTTTGGATACATAAAGATGCGCCAGAGCCAGTTAAAGAATCTTTAAGGCTTTTAACTTATACTGGGATTATTAGAAAGATCGATAGTGCGGTTAGAGCCACCAGATCTGAGCTTGGTACAAGATATGAAATAAAATATGGGTGCATGTTATCTTTAGAAAGTAACCCACATTCTGACTCAAAAGAATTTTATAAAAATTTGTCTGTTAAAAAATTCCCTGAGTTTGGTAAGAACCATTCAAGCTATGCCGGAAGTGAAAAACTTCTTAATAAGCATGAACTTCAATATGAAGAGTCCTTAAGATCTCTCCTGAAGAAACCAATTAATGTATTGGTAGCACTCACAAAATGGCAAAAAGAAAGATTACAGTCTGTTGGCATCAATACAATTGAAGATCTTCATAGTAATACTGAAGAAAGCCTAATTGAAAAAATATATGGAGTAGGCCCTTCGAGAGCTCGGACTATGAAAAATGCTGCGACTGCAGAACTTCTTGAATATATTTCAGGTTGATATCCTGATGTTGGAGAATGTATTCTGCGAAGTGTATTATTTTTATGCAGTTAACTGAATTTTTTTGACTATAGCACCATAACTTCACCTCCATTCGGTGGAGTTGTGGTGTATTTTAAAGCTAAGATTCTAGCGTTCTTGACACAAAATCATCGGATTTATCATCGAAACACTGCGATCTATTGAGTAGATAAAATATTTTGGGGGTACTTGTGGGGGTATCTTGAAAAATGAAATAGAAATAAATTATTATAAATCAATGGCTTGTTGTGTTTTGTATTGTTCCTATTATCGCACCATTTCAAACGCTTCCCAGGTCTACAGAAATCAATTAAAGCCCATCTACTGCGGTTTATAGCCCGATCTTATCTCTTGTTATCAACGGGACTCAACCGGAATCAAGTCACAGCCGGGGGCATTCTGTGTTCGGTCCAGGGAGGAGCCCCCGTTGAAGCTTCATACGCGACAGGGCTGCTATATCCAGAGATAAATACGCCTCTGATGACCGTATGGCGACGTAATCCTCAAAACAGGTGCTGGTTCATTCTGATCAAGGTCGTCATACACAAGCTATGAGTGACAGTCGTTTCCGAAATCACACGGACTAAAGGGCAGTAGTAGTATGAGCCGTCGTGGTAACTTTCACGACAACGCCGTTGCAGAAATTTTTTCCCGTTATTGAAGCGTGAACGGATAAATAAATAGTTCTACGGAACGCGTGAAGAAGCCCGCAGTGATATTTTTGATTACATCGAAATATTTATAACAATAAACGTCGGTATGGTTCTGGCGATCGGATGCCACCGGCTGAATGTTAAAATCAATATTATCAACGGCTCTGAAGTGTCTGGATTATCCGTGGCGATTCACGCATCAAAATAATTTCGATATAAGCAGCCTCTTACGCAAGGTCAATAAGGAAAAACTGATTTGTTGATTGGTGTAATTCTATTGATGCTAATATTTGATGTTTATGATTTTTTGGGGTGGCAGTAAAATATCACAAAATGATAATTAAATGAATTTTTTGATAAATCGACATGAATATGCATAATTTTATGATATAAAAGTTAACACCAGATCAGGAAAATGATGTTTTCAAAAAGTGAAGTGTCGGGACTTTATTGATTGGCGGAGGTGTTAATTTAAAATAATTATACTTTATTTTCTTTTGTCATGTTTAACATATCCTTTTTTATTAGCTGAATATAAATTAGTTTAATTGTTGATGTTATCTATGAGGGTCGTGGAGAGTTTGCTGTGAACAAAATATATTCACTTAAATATTGCCCTGTTACGCAAGGGCTCATTGCTGTATCTGAGCTGGCCAGTCGGGTGGTTAAACGAACAAGCCGGAAATTAAAGCAAATATCACTTATTAGCGTCTCTGTGACTTGTTTATCTTTTCCGATGATGTCACAGGCTGGTATTGTTCGAGACGATATTTCTTATCAGTTATTTCGCGACTTTGCAGAGAATAAAGGACTCTTTGTTCCCGGTGCTACTGATATCCCCGTCTATGATAAAAATGGTCAGCTTGTAGGTCGTCTGGATAAAGCACCAATGGCGGATTTCAGTAGCGTAAGTACCAGTGGGGTGGCCACACTGATTTCTCCACAGTATCTGGCCAGTGTGAAACATAACAGTGGTTATCAAAGTGTCAGTTTCGGTGATGGGAAAAATACTTATACGATAGTCGATCGTAATGATCACCCCTCTACTGATTTCCATGCACCACGCCTGAACAAACTGGTCACTGAAGTTGCCCCTGTCAGCGTTACAGCTGAAGGTACCAAAGTTAATGCCTATAAAAATACTGAACGATATACGGAGTTTTATCGTGTGGGGAGTGGAGCGCAATATACAAAAGACAGGGATGGAAAATTAACCAGGATTGCAGGCGGATATGCTTTTAAAACAGGAGGAACAATTGGTACTCCCCTCATTTCAAACGGAACCATTGTTACCAACCCCGGCCAGACTTTCAATCCGGTTAATGGGATCATACCAAGTTATGGCGTTCCCGGAGACAGTGGTTCACCGCTTTTTGCTTACGACTCATTGCAAAAAAAATGGGTCATGGTTGGTGTTTTAAGATCCTATGCTGGCCTTACTGGAGCAACAAGTTGGTGGAACGTTATTCCGACCGATTATCTGAATAAGGTTATGGAAGAGGATTTCGATACCCCTGTCGCTGCTGTCTCTGGTAAAGAACCTCTTGCCTGGCATTTTGACCAGAATACCGGTACAGGCACATTGTCTCAGGGGACAACAACCTGGGATATGCACGGTCAGAAAGGAAAAGACCTCAATTCGGGCAAAAATCTGGTGTTCAGTGGACAGAACGGCGCAATTCTCCTGAAAGACAGCGTAACGCAGGGGGCCGGCTATCTGGAATTTAAAGACAGTTACACAGTGTCTGCTGACGTCGGAAAAACATGGACAGGTGCAGGTATTATTACAGACAAGGGGACCAATGTGACCTGGAAGGTCAACGGCGTTGCCGGTGACAACCTGCATAAACTTGGTGAAGGGACGCTGACCGTAAGCGGTATCGGGGTTAATCCCGGCGGGCTTAAAACCGGGGACGGGACTGTTATTCTGGCTCGAAAGCCTGATGCCGCAGGAAATGTCCAGGCTTTCAGCTCAGTCAATCTTGCCAGTGGACGTCCGACCGTTGTGCTTGCGGATTCACGACAGGTTAACCCGGATAATATCTCCTGGGGTTATCGGGGAGGGGTGCTTGACCTGAACGGTAACGATATCACTTTCACTCGTCTGCGGGTGTCTGATTATGGTGCGGTCATTGCAAACAAGGCCGCGAATAAATCCCACCTGTCACTGAATTTGTCTACAGCAAATAATGAAGAAGTCAGCGTCCCGATTGGTACTGTTAATCCGTTTGGCGGAAAAGGTACACCCGGAAGCTTATACAGCCGTAATCTGAATGGACAGACATCCTACTATATTCTTAAATCCGCCACCTATGGTAATACCCTGTGGGGGAACAGCCTGAATGACCCGAAACAATGGGAATTTGTCGGTACTGATAAAAACAAAGCCATTCAGACAGTAAAAGACCGGGTTCTGGCTGAACGGGCAAAACAGCCCGTTATCTATCATGGCCAGTTGACCGGGAATATGGATGTTACTATCCCGCAATTGCCGGGTGAACGTAAGGTGGTGATGGATGGTTCCGTAAATCTGCCTGGCGGAAACCTGAGTAAAGAAGGGGGGAGCCTGATTTTCCAGGGACATCCGGTTATCCATGCTTCTGTCAATGGCAGTGCCCCTGTTTCCCTGACCCAGAAAGACTGGGAAACCCGTCAGTTCACACTGAAAACGCTGTCGCTGAAGAATGCTGACTTCCATCTTTCACGTAATGCTGTCCTGAACGGTGACATACAGTCGGACAACAGCCATATCACGCTGGGAAGTAATAAGGTCATTATTGATAAAAATGACAGTACCGGTAATTACGTCAATCCGGAGGAAGGTACATCTTCTCCGGTGGAAAGCCAGTATCAGGGCAATATCACGCTGCAGAAAGGCTCCACGCTGGACATTAACAACCGCTTCACCGGCGGGATTGAGGCTCATGACAGTCAGGTAAACGTCACCTCATCTGAGGCCGTGCTGCAGGACAGCGGTGTCTTCGTGAACTCTGCTCTCTCTGTTCGTGACGGCGGTCATCTGAAAGCACAGAAAGGGCTCTACAGTGACGGCCGGGTTCAGATTGGGAAGAATGGTACGCTTTCCCTGAGCGGAACGCCGGTTACCGGCTCAGACGGTCAGTTCACGCCGATGTTGTCTATGACAGAAGGATACGATTTGACCGGCAACAATGCCACTCTGGACATCCGCAACTGGGCACATGTTTCCGGGGACATTCATGCAACCAGCCCGTCTACTGTCCGTATTGGAACGGATGCGCCCGGGACGCTGTCTTCCTCCGTTTCGTCCGCACTGGCTGAAGGAATGTTTGGTGGATATAACGCGGCATACTACGGTGCCATCACCGGCGGTAAGGGAAACGTCAGCATGAACAGTGGCCTGTGGCAGCTGACCGGAGACTCCACCGTCAACAACCTGACGGCCCGTAACAGCCGGGTACAGTCTGAAGAAAAGGGCGCCTTCCGCACCCTGACGGTAAACTCGCTTGATGCCACGGGCAGTGACTTTGTCCTGCGTACTGACCTGAAAAATGCCGATAAAATCAGCGTGACGGGGAAAGCCAGCGGTTCAGACAACACCCTGAATGTCAGCTTTATGAAGAACCCGGCTCCGGGGCAGTCCCTGAACATCCCGCTGGTCAGCGCCCCGGCCGGCACGGCAGGGGATGTCTTTAAGGCCGGTACCCGGGTCACGGGGTTCAGCCGGGTGACACCGACGCTGCATGTCGACACCACCGGTGGCAGTACGAAGTGGATTCTGGATGGTTTCAGAGCAGAGGCTGACAAAGCCGCTGCAGCGAAGGCGGACAGTTTCATGAATGCTGGCTACAAAAACTTCATGACGGAAGTGAACAATCTGAATAAACGTATGGGGGAACTGCGTGACACGAAAGGCGATGCCGGAGCCTGGGTCCGTATCATGAACGGCGCCGGTTCAGCAGACGGCGGGTACAGTGATAACTACACCCACGTTCAGGTCGGTTTTGACAAAAAACATGCGCTGGACGGTATGGACCTGTTCACCGGTGTCACGATGACCTATACCGACAGCAGCGCAGACAGTGATGCGTTCAGCGGGAAGACAAAATCCGTGGGCGGCGGTCTGTATGCTTCAGCGCTGTTTAATTCCGGTGCCTATATCGATTTGATTGGTAAATATATTCACCATGACAATGATTACACAGGCAACTTTGCCGGTCTGGGGACGAAGCACTACGGTACGCACTCCTGGTATGCCGGTGCAGAAACGGGTTACCGTTATCACCTGACGGAGGACACCTTTATTGAGCCACAGGCCGAACTGGTTTATGGCGCAGTTTCAGGAAAAACGTTCCGCTGGAAAGAGGGAAATATGGACCTGAGCATGAAGAACAAGGACTTCAGTCCCCTGGTCGGCCGGACAGGTGTGGAGCTGGGCAAAA
>NZ_JBFWLF010000148.1:0-10982 GCF_050252275.1 Citrobacter sp.
ACCAGGTTGTATCTCAGGGTTGACGGTGAAGTGACCCAATGGAGTGAGTCCGTAGTGTTTTTCGTAATAGCCATAGGCGTCATGAAAAACGAAATACCCTTTGCCCTTGAGCGGTGCGAGCTCGTTACCGACCTGCTTATCGGTTGCGGCTAATTGTGCCTCAAAATCCTTCAGGTTGGCGTCAAGTTTGGCTCGACTTTGCGGCATAAGTTCCACTAATTTTTCATGGATTGCAACCGCTGAGGCCCGCGCTATCTCTGGGGAGAGCCAAAGATGCATGTTGTAATCACCATGATGGTGATGTGCGTCACCTTTTTCGCCGTGGTCATGATCGTGGTCGTGCTCATCATCATCATCGTCAGCCCCTTTCATGAGCAACGGTTTCACGTCTTTGAGTTGCGCAATCGTTACCTGTTTAGCGGCGGGAATGTTGCTGACGGACTTTTCCATGAACGCTTCCATTTCCGGCCCAATCCAGACAACTAAGTCCGCGCCCTGTAAGCGTTTTACGTCAGATGGACGTAGTGAATAATCATGTTCGGATGCCCCATCCGGAAGTAAGACTTGGGTCTCCGTGACGCCATCAGCAATGGCAGAAGCAATGAACCCTAATGGCTTGAGAGAAGCGACAACGGCGGCATTTGCCGCCTGTGTTGCACTGCCCCAAAGAGCGGCGGATAATGCAGCGAAAAGAAGCGTATTTTTATGTAACATAATGCGACCAATCATCGTAATGAATGTGAGAAATGTGATATTATAACATTCTATAACTTCTGCAAGACTAAAATTGACATGACGACTTTGGTTTCACTGGAAAATGTCTCGGTCTCGTTCGGCCAGCGCCGCGTCCTTTCTGACGTTTCGCTTGAACTGAGACCCGGAAAAATTTTAACGCTACTCGGCCCAAATGGCGCCGGGAAGTCAACGCTGGTTCGCGTCGTTCTCGGACTGGTCGCCCCGGATGAAGGGGTGATCACGCGTAATGGTAAGCTGCGAATTGGCTACGTTCCGCAGAAATTGTATCTCGATACCACCCTGCCGCTTACCGTCAGTCGTTTCTTACGCCTGCGCCCCGGTACGAAGAAAGATGACATCCTGCCGGCCCTGAAACGTGTACAGGCCGGGCATCTGATTGACGCGCCGATGCAAAAGCTCTCCGGCGGCGAGACGCAGCGCGTCCTGTTAGCGCGCGCGCTCCTCAATCAGCCACAGCTTCTGGTGCTTGACGAACCCACTCAGGGCGTAGATGTCAACGGCCAGGTCGCGCTGTACGACCTTATCGATCAGTTACGTCGTGAGCTGGATTGCGCCGTGCTGATGGTGTCCCATGACCTGCATCTGGTGATGGCAAAAACCGACGAAGTGTTGTGTCTGAATCATCACATTTGCTGTTCAGGTACTCCTGAAATCGTTTCCATGCACCCGGAATTTATCTCGATGTTCGGCCCTCGCGGCGCGGAGCAACTGGGAATTTACCGTCATCATCATAATCACCGCCACGACCTGCAGGGTCGTATTGTGTTGCGCCGGGGAAATGGTCAATCATGATTGAATTATTACTGCCTGGCTGGTTAGCCGGGATCATGCTGGCCTGTGCGGCGGGTCCACTGGGTTCATTTGTCGTCTGGCGTCGGATGTCTTATTTTGGTGATACACTGGCACATGCGTCGCTGCTCGGCGTCGCTTTTGGCCTGTTGTTGGATGTGAACCCTTTCTATGCGGTCATTGCCGTAACGCTAATGCTGGCGACAGGCCTGGTCTGGCTGGAAAAGCGCCCTCACCTTGCCATCGATACGCTGCTTGGCATTATGGCGCACAGTGCGCTGTCGCTGGGCCTGGTCGTGGTCAGCCTGATGTCGAATATTCGCGTGGATCTGATGGCTTACCTGTTTGGCGATCTGCTGGCGGTTACGCCGGACGATTTGATCTCTATCGCCATGGGCGTGGTGATCGTGCTGGCGATCCTCTTCTGGCAATGGCGCAACCTGCTGTCAATGACCATCAGCCCCGATCTGGCATTTGTTGACGGGGTGAAACTGCAGCGCGTGAAGCTTTTACTGATGCTGGTGACAGCCTTAACCATTGGCGTGGCGATGAAGTTCGTCGGGGCGCTGATCATCACCTCGTTGCTGATTATCCCGGCAGCTACGGCGCGTCGTTTTGCGCGGACGCCGGAACAGATGGCTGGCGTTGCAGTAGGAACTGGAATGATAGCGGTTACAGGTGGGCTGACCTTCTCGGCCTTCTACGACACCCCTGCGGGCCCATCAGTGGTGCTGTGCGCCGCACTGCTGTTTATCTTCAGCATGATGAAGAAGCAGGCAAGCTGACGGGTATGTTGCCGGATGACGACGCCAGCGCGTCTTATCCGGCCTACGTGATTTTGTAGGCCAGATAAGCGCAGCGCCATCAGGCATCAAGGCATTTCCGGTGGCGTAATGCCAAAGTGGTTCCAGGCGCGTACTGTCGCCATTCTTCCGCGCGGCGTGCGCTGCAAAAAACCTTGCTGAATCAGATACGGCTCCAGCACATCTTCAATGGTTTCACGCTCTTCACCGATGGCTGCCGCCAGGTTATCCAGCCCGACCGGCCCACCAAAGAATTTGTCGATCACCGCCAGCAGCAGCTTGCGGTCCATGTAATCAAACCCTTCCGCATCCACGTTCAACATATCCAGCGCCTTAGCAGCTATATCGGCGGAAATGGTGCCATCATGCTTCACTTCGGCAAAATCCCGTACGCGCCGCAGTAGCCGGTTGGCGATACGCGGCGTACCGCGTGCGCGACGCGCCACTTCCAGCGCCCCTTCCTCGCTCATCTCCAGCCCCATAAAGCGCGCGCTGCGCCCAACGATATGCTGGAGATCCGGCACCTGATAAAACTCCAGACGCTGCACAATGCCAAAGCGATCGCGCAGAGGAGAGGTCAGTGAACCCGCGCGAGTCGTTGCGCCAATCAGGGTAAACGGCGGCAAATCGATTTTAATTGAACGCGCCGCCGGCCCTTCGCCGATCATAATATCCAGCTGATAATCTTCCATCGCTGGATAGAGCACCTCTTCCACCACCGGCGACAGTCGATGGATCTCATCGATAAACAGTACGTCGTGCGGCTCAAGGTTGGTCAGCATCGCAGCCAGATCGCCCGCTTTTTCCAGCACCGGACCGGAAGTGGTACGCAGATTGACGCCCATTTCATTGGCAACGATATTGGCAAGCGTGGTTTTCCCCAGTCCGGGAGGACCAAAAATCAGCAGGTGGTCGAGCGCATCCCCCCGCAGTTTTGCCGCCTGGATGAAAATCTCCATCTGCGAACGCACCTGAGGTTGACCGATATACTCTTCGAGTAATTTCGGGCGAATGGCGCGATCGGCGACATCTTCTGTGAGTGCGGCACCTGCCGAAATCAGGCGATCTGCTTCTATCATCCTTTACCTCATAACGCGGCGCGCAGGGCTTCGCGGATCAGTGTTTCACTGCTGGCATCCGGGCGAGCGATTTTGCTCACCATGCGGCTGGCTTCCTGTGGTTTATAGCCCAGCGCCACCAGCGCCGCAACCGCTTCCTGTTCGGCATCGTCCGTCGCCGGGCTCGCTGGCGAGGTCAGCACCAGATCGGCGGCTGGCGTAAAGAGATCGCCATGCAGACCCTTGAAACGGTCCTTCATTTCGACAATCAGTCGTTCAGCCGTTTTTTTGCCAATACCAGGCAGCTTGACCAGCGCGCCCAGTTCTTCGCGTTCGACAGCATTGACGAACTGCTGTGCGGACATCCCGGAGAGGATCGCCAGCGCCAGTTTAGGCCCGACGCCGTTGGTTTTGATGAGTTCTTTAAACAACGTACGCTCTTGCTTATTGTTAAAACCGTACAGCAGCTGCGCGTCTTCGCGAACCACGAAGTGGGTAAAGACAACGGCTTCTTTTCCGGATTCCGGGAGCTCATAAAAACAGGTCATGGGCATATGCACTTCATAGCCGACGCCGCCCACTTCGAGTAACACCAGCGGGGGTTGTTTTTCCAGAATGATGCCTCTGAGTCTGCCTATCACGTTACGCTCCTGCGTTGGGCCGAAAGTAAAGCTGTATCATAAAAAAAGGCTGGATAGATATCCAGCCTCATTTGTCATTATCGCAAGCGACCTCGGGCAAGATTGAGGCGTGATTCGCTCATTTGCATCGCATTCTGACTAACATGGCAGTGCGTAATGGCGATGGCCAGCGCATCTGCCGCATCCGCCTGCGGATTCGCGGGCAGTTTCAGCAAGGTTCGCACCATGTGCTGCACCTGACTTTTCTCTGCGCTACCAATGCCAACCACCGTCTGCTTGACCTGACGTGCCGCATATTCAAATACTGGCAGTTCCTGGTTGACCGCCGCCACAATCGCTACCCCGCGCGCCTGCCCCAGTTTGAGCGCAGAATCGGCGTTCTTCGCCATAAAGACCTGCTCGATGGCAAAGTAGTCGGGCTGAAACTGGGTGATGATTTCCGTCACGCCGGCATAAATCAGCTTCAGGCGTGACGGAAGATCGTCGACTTTGGTACGAATGCAGCCGCTGCCGAGATACGTCAGTTGTCTGCCGACCTGACGTATCACGCCGTAACCGGTGATGCGGGAGCCCGGATCAATACCGAGAATGATGGACATCACGCGCCTCCGGTTGTAACGGGATTAAGCCACATCATTCTAATGTAGCGGCAACCTCATCAGAGATTTCACCGTTGTGATAAACTTCCTGCACGTCGTCACAGTCTTCCAGCATGTCGATCAGACGCATCAGTTTCGGTGCGGTTTCCGCATCCATTTCCGCTTTGGTCGACGGGATCATAGAGACTTCTGAACTGTCGGCTTTCAGACCGGCGGCTTCCAGTGCGTCACGCACTTTACCCATCTCTTCCCATGCCGTGTAGACATCAATCGCGCCATCATCGAAGGTCACCACGTCTTCCGCACCCGCTTCCAGTGCCGCTTCCATAATGGCGTCTTCATCCCCTTTCTCGAAAGAGATGACGCCTTTTTTGCTGAACAGATAGGAAACAGAACCATCCGTGCCCAGGTTACCCCCGGTTTTGCTGAAGGCGTGACGCACTTCGGCAACGGTACGGTTACGGTTGTCAGACAGACATTCAATCATCACGGCAGTGCCGCCAGGGCCATAACCTTCATAGATGATGGTTTCCATGTTCGCATCATCATCACCACCCACGCCGCGGGCGATTGCACGGTTCAGCGTGTCACGGGTCATGTTGTTAGCCAGCGCTTTGTCGATAGCCGCACGCAGACGCGGGTTCGCATCCGGATCGCCGCCGCCCAGTTTGGCTGCTGTCACCAGCTCACGAATAATCTTGGTGAAGATTTTGCCGCGCTTCGCATCCTGCGCCGCTTTACGGTGTCTGGTGTTGGCCCATTTACTATGACCTGCCATAAATATTTCCTCAAAAAAGCACGCCCTCTCAGGCGATGTTAATCACAAATTCTTCAATCGCCTGCCGGTTGCTCCATGACTTGGTGAGCGCCGCCGCAGCTGGCGCATCAAGCCACTGGTAGGCCAGATGTTCGCTAAAAACGATCTGACGCTCGTGCGGTAGTGCAAGGCAGAACCAGGATTCTGTATTGCGCAACACACCCGGTGCATAGCGATGACGTAAATGAGAAAAAATCTCAAACTCCACCGTGCGCTGACAGTCAATTAAGGTCAGTTGCTCAACCGCAACGTCAATGGCGACCTCTTCCTTTACTTCGCGCATGGCGGCCTGCGACGCGGTCTCTCCCTCTTCCACACTGCCGGTAACCGACTGCCAGAATTCAGGATCGTCGCGTCGCTGTAACATCAACACCCGTTTCGAGTCCTGTGCGTAGATAACGACCAGAACCGAAACGGGACGCTTATACACTTTATCCTTCACGCTATCTCGTTGTTGGCTGCCTTCGCTCATCCCATTCATAGTGTTAGCTATGATCATGGGAACTCACTCCGTTGCCGCCGCGAGGTAGCGCGAATGATTTCGTGTATATCAGCCATATCAGTTTTTCTCTTCCTTCTTCACCACGTCGATACCCAGTTCAGCCAGTGCTGCCGGGTTCGCGATGCTCGGCGCTTCGGTCATCAGACACGCCGCAGCGGTGGTTTTCGGGAAGGCAATTACGTCACGAATATTATCGGTGCCGGTCAGCAGCATGGTCAAACGGTCCAGACCGAATGCCAGACCCGCGTGCGGCGGCGTACCGTATTTCAGTGCGTCGAGCAGGAAGCCAAACTTCTCACGCTGTTCCTGTTCATTGATGCCCAGAATGCCAAACACGGTCTGCTGCATTTCACCGCTGTGAATACGCACGGAACCACCACCGACTTCGTAGCCGTTGATCACCATATCGTAGGCATTCGCCACCGCGTCTTCCGGCGCCGCTTTCAGTTCTGCAGCCGTCATGTCTTTCGGTGAGGTGAACGGGTGGTGCATCGCGGTCAGGCCGCCTTCGCCGTCGTCTTCAAACATCGGGAAGTCGATGACCCACAGCGGCGCCCATTTCGTTTCGTCAGTCAGACCCAGGTCTTTACCCAGTTTCAGACGCAGCGCGCCCAGCGCGTCGGCCACCACTTTCTTGTTGTCCGCGCCGAAGAAAATCATATCGCCGTCCTGCGCGCCAGTGCGCTCAAGGATGGCTTCCACGATTTCCGCATTGAGGAATTTCGCCACCGGGCTGTTGATACCTTCCAGACCTTTCGCTCGCTCGGTGACTTTGATATAAGCCAGACCTTTCGCGCCGTAGATCTTAATGAAGTTACCGTAGTCGTCGATCTGCTTACGACTTAAGCTCGCTCCGCCTGGTACACGCAGCGCAGCAACGCGACCTTTCGGATCGTTCGCTGGGCCAGAGAACACGGCAAACTCAACGGCCTTCAGCAGGTCGGCAACGTCCACCAGTTCCATCGGGTTACGCAGGTCCGGTTTGTCAGAACCGTAACGACGCTCGGCTTCAGCAAAAGTCATGACCGGGAAGTCACCCAGTTCCACACCTTTCACCTCATTCCACAGGTTACGCACCAGCGCTTCCATCACTTCACGTACCTGTTCGGCGGTCATGAAGGAGGTTTCCACATCGATCTGGGTAAATTCAGGCTGACGGTCAGCACGCAGGTCTTCGTCGCGGAAGCATTTGACGATCTGGTAGTAACGGTCAAAGCCGGACATCATCAGCAGTTGTTTAAACAGCTGCGGTGACTGCGGCAGCGCGTAAAATTTGCCTTTGTGCACACGCGAAGGAACCAGATAGTCACGCGCGCCTTCCGGCGTGGCTTTGGTCAGCATCGGGGTTTCGATATCGAGGAAACCGTGGTCGTCCATAAAGCGACGTACCAGGCTTGTGATCTTCGCGCGGGTTTTCAGGCGTTGCGCCATTTCCGGGCGACGCAGATCCAGATAACGGTATTTCAGACGCGCTTCTTCGGTGTTCACGTGGTTAGAGTCAAGCGGCAGTGATTCTGCACGGTTGATGATCGTCAGCGAAGAGGCCAGCACTTCGATTTCGCCAGTCGCCATTTCGCTGTTAACGTTTTTCTCGTCACGCGCACGCACGGTGCCCGTCACCTGGATGCAGAACTCATTACGCAGTTCAGAGGCCAGCTTTAACGCGTCCGCACGATCCGGATCGAAAAACACCTGCACGATACCTTCGCGATCGCGCATGTCGATGAAGATCAGACTACCAAGATCACGACGACGGTTGACCCAACCACACAGAGTCACCTGCTGCCCCACGTGGGACAGACGCAACTGTCCGCAATATTCTGTACGCATGAGATATCCCTTAATTAGCCGCAGGCGGATTGTCGCCTGTCTTGCAGGCCACGATGTCGCAGCTTTAACTGTATGTCACAACTGAATGAAAAAAGGCGGCTATTATACTGGAAATTCCGCCGCACGATAAGCCCGGTACTGACTGTACGCCTGTTTCCTGGACGGGCATTGCGTATTCTCACAAAAAATAACAAAAATTGTCGCTCGTTACACACCCAATCGCGATTAAGGTGTAATGGAATTTCGATTCTTGACGGGAGTTATCATGTTACAACTGAACGCAAAAACGACCGCCCTGGTCATTATCGACCTGCAGGAAGGGATCCTGCCCTTCGCCGGCGGCCCTCATTCTGCCAATGACGTGGTGGCGCACGCTGCCCGACTGGCACAGACGTTTCGTGCTAACGGCTCCCCGGTGGTAATGGTCCGCGTGGGCTGGTCTGATGATTACGCCGAAGCGCTCAAACAACCCGTAGATGCACAGGCACCGGCCCATGCGCTGCCGGAAAACTGGTGGACCTATCCGCCTGCGCTGGGCAAAGACGACAGCGATCTGGAAGTGACCAAGCGCCAGTGGGGCGCATTCTATGGCACGGATCTTGAGCTTCAGTTACGCCGCCGCGGTATCGACACCATCGTACTGTGCGGGATTTCGACCAATATCGGCGTCGAGTCCACCGCGCGTAACGCCTGGGAGCTGGGTTTTAGCCTGGTGATTGCCGAAGATGCCTGTAGCGCCGCCAGCGCCGACCAGCATCAGAACAGCCTGACGCACATCTTCCCTCGTATTGCGCGGGTGCGTAGCACAGAAGAGATCGTCAACGCCTTATGATCTACATTGGTCTGCCGCAATGGTCGCACCCCAAATGGGTGCGTCTTGGCATCACCGGTCTTGAAGAGTATGCCCGCCACTTTAACTGTGTGGAAGGCAACACCACGCTGTATGCGCTGCCAAAAGCGGAGATTGTGGCACGCTGGTACGCACAAACGACGGATGCATTTCGTTTCTGTTTTAAATTCCCGGCGACCATTTCCCATCAGGCGGCCCTGCGCAATTGCGATGATCTGCAGCACGAATTCCTGACCCGAATGTCGCCGCTGGAAAGCCGCATCGGTCAGTACTGGCTGCAATTGCCCGCCACCTTTGGCCCCCGCGATCTCCCGGCGCTCTGGCATTTTCTCGATGCCCTGCCACGGACGTTTACCTACGGCGTCGAAGTCCGTCATCCTGAATTTTTCGCTAAAGGTGACGCTGAACAGCAGCTTAATAGCGGATTGCATCAGCGCGGAGTGAATCGGGTTATCCTCGACAGTCGTCCGGTACACGCGGCCCATGCGCATAATGAAGCCATCCGCGACGCCCAGCTCAAGAAGCCGAAACTGCCGGTACATGCAGTAGTGACCGCGAACCATCCGCTGGTGCGCTTTATCGGCAGCGATGATATGCGACAAAACCGGGCGTTCTTTGCCGACTGGCTAAAAAAATTACCGCTCTGGGAACAGGCCACCACACCGTATCTCTTTTTGCATACCCCGGATATCGCGCAGGCTCCGGAACTGGTCGATACCCTGTGGCAGGACTTGCGAGACGTCTTACCAGATATCGGAACTGCTCCGTCCATTCCACAGCAATCTTCTCTTTTCTGAAATTGCCACCTATCATAGACAGTGCCATCAGCCATTTTAAAGGGAGTTTGTATGGTAAGCGCGCTGTATGCCGTTTTGGGTGCGTTGTTGTTGATGAAGTTTTCTTTTGACGTTGTCCGCCTGCGGATGCAATACCGCGTTGCCTATGGTGACGGCGGCTTCAGTGAACTCCAGACAGCCATCCGCATTCATGGTAATGCGGTGGAATATATTCCCGTCGCGTTAGTGCTGCTGCTGTTTATGGAAATGAACGGCGCAGAAACCTGGATGGTGCATATTTGCGGCATTATTCTGCTCGTGGGTCGGCTGATGCATTATTACGGTTTCCATCACCGTCTGTTCCGCTGGCGTCGCTCCGGCATGAGCGCCACCTGGTGTGCATTGTTACTGATGGTGCTGGCGAACCTTTGGTATATGCCGTGGGAGTTGGTTTTCTCCCTGCATTAGCGCACAATACGCCACTTTATTTTTCCCGGATTTTTACGTTATGTCTCACCGCGACACGCTTTTTTCTGCGCCCATCGCCAGCCTGGGCGACTGGACCTTCGATGAACGGGTAGCCGAAGTCTTCCCGGATATGATCCAGCGTTCTGTTCCCGGCTATTCCAATATCATTTCGATGATTGGCATGCTTGCCGAGCGTTTTGTGCAGCCGGATACGCAGGTCTACGATCTGGGTTGTTCGTTGGGTGCGGCGACGCTCTCGGTGCGTCGCAATATCCATCATGAAAACTGCAAAATTATCGCCGTTGATAACTCCCCGGCGATGATCGAACGCTGCCGCCGTCATATCGATGCTTACAAGGCACCCACGCCAGTTGAGGTGGTGGAAGGCGACATCCGCGCCATCACCATCGAGAACGCCTCAATGGTGGTACTGAATTTTACCCTGCAATTCCTTGAGCCGCCGGAGCGCCAGGCGTTGTTGGATAAGATTTATCAGGGGCTGAATCCGGGCGGCGCGCTGGTGCTGTCGGAAAAATTCAGCTTCGAAGATGCGAAAGTGGGCGAACTGCTGTTCAACATGCACCACGACTTCAAGCGAGCCAACGGCTACAGCGAACTGGAAATCAGCCAGAAGCGCAGCATGCTGGAAAACGTGATGCTGACCGATTCAGTCGAAACCCATAAAGCCCGCCTGCGTCAGGCCGGTTTTGAGCACAGCGAACTGTGGTTCCAGTGCTTTAACTTTGGCTCACTGGTGGCATTGAAAGCTGAGGCGAGCGCATGATCGACTTTGGTAACTTCTATCAGCTGATTGCCAAAAATCATCTTGCCCACTGGCTGGAAACGTTGCCCGCGCAGATTGCCGCCTGGCAGCGCGATCAGCACGGTCTGTTTAAGCAGTGGTCAAACGCGGTGGAATTTCTGCCGGAACTGACGCCGTACCGTCTGGATTTATTACACAGCGTGACGGCGGAAAGTGAAGCGCCGCTGAGCCCGGGGCAAATCAAGCGTATCGACACCCTGATGCGAAATCTGATGCCATGGCGTAAAGGGCCATACTCGCTGTATGGCGTGAACATTGATACTGAATGGC
>NZ_JBFWLF010000149.1:0-10948 GCF_050252275.1 Citrobacter sp.
TGCAAAGTTTTGCGGGGCGTTTTGTAGAAAAATCAAGAAATTAAGTTTGGCATGATTTTTGTAATGGTCTGGGCAGGAATTCATTATGGGAGAGCATCATGCTGGAACTACTTTTTGTGCTTGGCTTCTTTATCATGCTGATGGTCACCGGCGTCTCGCTATTGGGCATTCTGGCCGCGCTGGTTGTTGCCGCGTTCGTGATGTTCCTTGGCGGCATGTTTGCACTGATGATCAAACTCTTGCCGTGGCTGCTGTTGGCTGTTGCGGTGGTGTGGGTGATTAAAGCGATTAAGTCGCCAAAAATCCCACAATATCAGCGCAATAACCGTTGGCGTTACTAAAGATGTGAGGGATGCGTCACAACCTGTAACTTTGGCGTCAGAACCAAATAGGAATTGACTACCAAATCTGTCAGTATTGCGCGACTAACAGATTCATCGAGCTGTACCCTACATACAGCCGAACTAAAAAAGAAAGGGCTTCCCGTGTTGAATGGGAAGCCCAATTTCTTTCAGGAGCAAGGGAATCAAGGGATCAGCAAACTCGAACCCTGCGTTGCCCGACTCTCCAGCACTTCATGCGCGCGCCGTGCCTCTTTCAGCGGATATTTCTGACTGTCTGGCACATCCACTTTGATCACGCCGCTGGCGATCAGCGAAAACAGTTCGTTGCTGGCTTCGGTTAACTCTTCCGCGTTGGTGATGTAGCCCTGAAGAGAAGGGCGCGTGGCGTATAGCGAACCTTTCTGATTCAGAATCCCCAGGTTCACGCCGGTCACCGGGCCTGACGCGTTGCCAAAACTGACCATCAGCCCCCGACGCTGCAGACAGTCCAGTGAGGCTTCCCAGGTATCCTTACCGACCGAGTCATACACCACGCGGACTTTTTTGCCGCCGGTTATCTCTTTAACCCGTTCGACAATGTTCTCTTCGCGATAGTTAATCACCTGCCATGCGCCGGCATCCAGCGCTCGCTGCGCCTTTTGCGCGCTGCCGACGGTGCCAATCAGTTTCGCGCCCAGCGCTTTCGCCCACTGACAGGCAATCAGCCCTACGCCGCCAGCGGCCGCATGGAACAGGAACGGTTCGTCGGGCTTGATTTCGTAAGTTTTGCGCAGCAGATAAAAAACGGTTAGTCCCTTCAGGAAAGAAGCGGCAGCCTGCTCGTAAGAGATGGCGTCAGGCAGGATAGCGGCTTTATCGGCCGGTACGTTGTGGGCCGAACTGTAGGCGCCGAGTGCGGACTGCGCATACACCACGCGATCGCCTGCTTTAATATGACGGACGTCGCTGCCGACTTTGCTGACGACGCCCGCTGCTTCGGTCCCTAAACCGCTGGGCAGCGCGGGGGGCGGATAGAGCCCACTGCGGATATAGGTATCAATAAAGTTAATGCCGATCGCTTTGTTTTCGACCTGGATTTCGTTCGCCGCCGGATCGGCGGGGGTAAAGTCCACGGCCTGAAGCACGTCAGGGCCACCATGCTTGTGAAATTCAATTCGTGTTGCCATGATTTCTCCAGTATCATCGGAAGATTAGCGTCAACTCACTTTTATCTCGGTAACTCCATTCACTATGGCAGGAAATAAACCCTTCAACAAACAACAGACTGATGTCCGTGATCGCGACCCACAGGTTGCCGGACTGAAAGTACCGCCGCACTCGATTGAAGCGGAACAGTCGGTGTTGGGCGGTTTAATGCTGGATAACGAGCGCTGGGACGATGTCGCCGAGCGCGTGGTAGCGGAAGATTTTTATACCCGTCCACATCGTCACATCTTCACAGAAATGGGGCGGTTGCAGGAAACCGGCAGCCCGATAGACCTGATTACGCTCGCGGAATCGCTGGAGCGACAAGGGCAACTGGACAGCGTCGGCGGCTTTGCGTATCTGGCTGAACTCTCCAAAAATACGCCAAGTGCCGCGAACATCAGCGCCTATGCGGATATTGTTCGCGAACGTGCGGTGGTGCGCGACATGATTGCCGTCGCCCATGAAATTGCGGATGCGGGTTTTGATCCGCAGGGGCGCACCAGTGAGGATCTCCTCGATCTCGCCGAGTCCCGCGTCTTTAAAATCGCGGAAAGCCGCGCCAATAAAGACGAAGGCCCGAAAAACATTGCCGATGTGCTCGACGCGACCGTTGCGCGTATCGAACAACTGTTCCAGCAACCGCACGACGGGGTGACGGGGGTTAACACCGGCTATGACGATCTCAACAAAAAGACCGCAGGCCTGCAGCCCTCGGATCTGATAATCGTCGCGGCGCGTCCGTCAATGGGTAAAACCACATTTGCGATGAACCTCGTCGAAAATGCGGCGATGTTGCAGGATAAACCGGTTCTTATCTTCAGTCTTGAGATGCCCTCTGAACAGATTATGATGCGTTCTCTGGCCTCGCTGTCCCGCGTGGATCAGACCCGTATTCGTACCGGGCAACTGGACGATGAGGACTGGGCGCGCATTTCCGGCACGATGGGCATTCTGCTGGAAAAACGTAACATCTATATTGATGACTCCTCCGGTCTGACGCCAACGGAAGTGCGCTCCCGCGCGCGCCGTATCGCTCGCGAACATGGCGGTATCGGGCTGATTATGATCGATTACCTGCAATTGATGCGCGTGCCATCGCTGTCCGACAACCGTACGCTGGAGATTGCTGAAATTTCCCGCTCGCTGAAAGCGCTGGCAAAAGAACTGCATGTGCCGGTCGTGGCGCTGTCGCAGCTTAACCGCTCGCTGGAACAACGTGCTGATAAGCGCCCGGTCAACTCCGACCTGCGTGAATCCGGCTCCATTGAACAGGATGCCGACTTAATCATGTTTATCTACCGTGACGAGGTTTATCACGAGAACAGCGACCTGAAAGGGATTGCGGAAATCATCATTGGTAAGCAGCGTAACGGCCCCATCGGGACGGTGCGACTGACCTTTAACGGACAATGGTCGCGCTTCGATAATTATGCGGGACCGCAGTACGACGACGAGTAAATCCTCGTCATCTTTTGTGCCGCAGCGGCGTTGACCGTCTTGCTGTGACGCAAATGATTGAGAAGATTATTTCTTTATTAAGGCAAGGAATGACAATGCAAGCGGCAACTGTAGTTATTAACCGCCGCGCTCTGCGACACAACCTGCAACGTCTGCGTGAACTGGCGCCTGCCAGCAAGCTGGTTGCGGTCGTGAAAGCGAACGCTTACGGACACGGTCTGTTAGAGACCGCGCGAACGCTCCCCGATGCTGACGCTTTTGGTGTGGCGCGTCTCGAAGAAGCTTTACGTCTGCGAGCAGGGGGGATCACGCAACCCATCCTACTGCTGGAAGGCTTTTTTGAGGCATCCGATCTGCCCACCATTTCCGCACAACACCTGCATACGGCGGTCCATAACCAGGAACAACTGGCCGCGCTGGAAGCCGCCAAACTGGATGAACCGGTGACCGTGTGGATGAAACTCGACACCGGCATGCATCGTCTGGGCGTGCTTCCTGAAGAAGCGGACGCCTTCTGGCAGCGCCTGACGCAATGTAAAAACGTGCGCCAACCAGTTAATATCGTCAGCCATTTTGCCCGTGCGGACGAGCCGGAATGTGGAGCGACCGAACGGCAGCTTGATGTGTTCAATACCTTTTGTGAAGGCAAAGCGGGTCAACGCTCGATTGCCGCCTCCGGCGGGATTTTACTCTGGCCGCAGTCGCATTTTGACTGGGTTCGTCCTGGCATTATTCTCTACGGCGTGTCGCCGCTGGAAAACCAGTCCACAGGGGCCGATTTTGGCTGCCAGCCGGTCATGTCGCTGACTTCCAGCCTGATTGCCGTGCGCGAGCATAAAGCGGGCGAGCCGGTAGGCTATGGCGGAACATGGATCAGCGAACGTGATACACGTCTTGGCGTCGTGGCGATGGGCTATGGCGATGGTTATCCGCGCGCTGCGCCATCCGGTACGCCGGTGTTGGTGAACGGTCGCGAAGTACCGATTGTGGGTCGCGTAGCGATGGACATGATTTGCGTTGATCTCGGGCCGCAGGCGACAGACCTGGCCGGTGACCCGGTGATTTTATGGGGAGAGGGACTCCCGGTGGAACGCATTGCGGCGATGACTAAAGTCAGTGCTTACGAGCTGATTACCCGCCTGACTTCACGGGTGGCAATGAAGTATATCGATTAAGCGGGCGTGTGGAGTGCCGGATGGCGGTGTAAACGCCTTATCCGGCAATATTCCCACCAGGCGCTCGATCTTCCTCTCCATCCGGTTTATTGTGTCTTAACCCCTGCCTGTAAACCTGGAGAACCATCGCGTGTTTCAAAAAGTTGACGCCTACGCTGGCGACCCGATTCTGTCGCTCATGGAGCGGTTCAAAGAAGATCCGCGTAGTGACAAAGTGAATCTGAGTATCGGTCTGTATTACAACGAAGACGGGATTATCCCGCAGTTGAAAGCGGTGGCGGAAGCCGAAGCGCGTCTTAACGCGCAGCCGCACGGCGCTTCGCTGTATCTGCCGATGGAAGGGTTGAATACCTATCGTCATACTATCGCGCCATTGCTGTTTGGGGCTGATCATCCGGTTCTCCAGCAGCAGCGTGTGGCGACGATCCAGACATTGGGCGGTTCTGGCGCGCTGAAAGTGGGGGCCGATTTCCTCAAGCGCTATTTCCCGGATTCCGGCGTGTGGGTCAGCGATCCGACGTGGGAAAACCATATCGCGATTTTTGAAGGGGCTGGATTTACCGTCAGCACCTATCCCTGGTACGACAATGCCACCAACGGCGTGCGTTTCAACGATCTGCTGGCGACACTGAAAACGCTGCCTGCGCGCAGTATCGTCCTGTTGCATCCTTGCTGCCATAACCCGACGGGTGCGGATTTAACGCACGCGCAATGGGATGCGGTGATTGAGATCCTGAAAGCGGGCGATCTGATCCCGTTCCTCGACATTGCTTATCAGGGTTTTGGCGCTGGTATGGATGATGATGCTTATGCTATTCGCGCGATTGCCAGCGCCGGACTGCCTGCCCTGGTCAGCAACTCATTCTCGAAAATCTTCTCTCTGTACGGCGAGCGTGTCGGTGGGCTTTCTGTCGTCTGTGAAGATGCCTCCACCGCAGGCCGCGTACTGGGGCAACTGAAGGCGACCGTACGTCGTAATTACTCCAGCCCGCCGAACTTTGGGGCGCAGGTGGTCGCGACGGTGCTCGGCGATGACGCGCTGAAAGCCAGTTGGCTGGCGGAAGTGGAGGCAATGCGAACCCGTATTCTGGCCATGCGTCAGGAGCTGGTGAACGTGCTAACCGCCACCATTCCGGGCCGTAATTTCGACTATTTGCTGCAACAGCGCGGCATGTTCAGCTACACCGGGCTAAGCGCGGCTCAGGTCGATCGCCTGCGCGACGAGTTTGGCGTCTATCTGATCGCCAGCGGGCGTATGTGCGTGGCCGGTCTGAACGTGGCGAATGTGCAGCGTGTAGCGAAGGCCTTTGCTGCGGTCATGTAATTCCTCTCAGGCCGGTTGAACCGGCCTTTTTCCTTCTATATGTGATCCTCCTCTTTTTCCAGGGTTAAACCGCAGAAAATCCTTCCTTTCATCTGCCGCTGGGGTTATGGTCAGAGAGTTTGTCGAATAGTCGTACTAATAAAATCATAACTAAATGACTTAAAAGGGAAAAATATGCGAAAGATCACACTGGCGTTGAGCGCCATCTGCTTACTTTTCACGTTGAACCATCCTGCCAGCGCGCTGGCTTCTTCACCTTCCCCATTAAATCCCGGTACTAACGTTGCGAAACTCGCGGAACAAGCTCCTGTTCACTGGGTTTCCGTGGCGCAGATCGAAAACACGCTGACCGGTCGTCCGCCAATGGCCGTCGGTTTTGATATTGATGATACTGTGCTGTTTTCCAGTCCTGGTTTCTGGCGTGGAAAGAAAACCTGGTCCCCGGACAGCGAGGCGTATCTGAAGAACCCGGCATTCTGGGAGAAAATGAACAACGGCTGGGATGAGTTCAGTATTCCAAAAGAGGTCGCGCGTCAGTTGATCGACATGCACGTCCGTCGTGGCGACAGCATCTTTTTTATCACCGGTCGTTCGCCGACCAAAACCGAGACCGTATCGAAAACGCTGGCAGATAACTTCCACATTCCGGCGGCAAATATGAATCCGGTGATTTTTGCCGGAGACAAGCCGGGTCAGAACACCAAAACGCAGTGGCTGCAGGATAAAAATATCCGCATGTTCTATGGCGACTCGGATAACGACATTACCGCCGCGCGTGATGCGGGCATCCGTGGGATCCGTATTCTGCGCGCCTCAAACTCGACCTACAGGCCGTTGCCGCAGGCTGGTGCGTATGGTGAAGAGGTGATCGTAAATTCGGAGTATTAACCGGCGGCTGAGCGTCTGCTGTTTTTTTAAACAAAATTGATCTGCCAGCTTTTACCTTTTGCTGTCTTGCTGCACACTGAATAGATGACATTTCAGTGGAGTA
The DNA here is from genome assembly GCF_050252275.1 of Citrobacter sp. Classification (NCBI taxonomy): domain Bacteria; kingdom Pseudomonadati; phylum Pseudomonadota; class Gammaproteobacteria; order Enterobacterales; family Enterobacteriaceae; genus Citrobacter; species Citrobacter sp. Next base: position 6,481 of record NZ_JBFWLF010000149.1, read on the forward strand.
TTACGCTTGCGAGGGGATTAACGATGACCAATTCGGAGTTACTGCAATACTGCATGGCGAAAATCGGCGCGGAGCAGAGTGTGCACAGTGACTGGAAAGCCACACAAATCAAAGTTGAAGATGTGCTCTTTGCCATGGTGAAAGAGGTGGAAGGTCGCCCGGCGGTATCTCTGAAAACCAGCCCCGAACTGGCGGAATTGTTACGCCAGCAGCACAGTGATGTGCGTCCGAGCCGACATCTCAATAAGGCACACTGGAGCACCGTCTACCTCGACGGCTCGCTGCCGGATTCACAAATTTATTATCTGGTGGATGCTTCGTACCAACAGGCGGTGAATACGCTGCCGGAAGAGAAACGCAAGCTGCTGGTACAGCCGTAAAAAACGCCGTTCAGTGTGGAAGATGAACGGCGTTTTGTCTTTTACAGCATCGGTTTCAGGAAGCGGGCTGTGTGTGAGGCTTCACATTCCGCCACGGTTTCCGGCGTACCGGAGACGAGGATTTCCCCACCGCCGCTACCGCCTTCTGGACCGAGATCCACGATCCAGTCCGCCGTTTTGATGACGTCCAGGTTGTGCTCAATCACTACGATGGTATTGCCCTGATCGCGTAACTGATGGAGCACGTCCAGCAATTGCTGGATATCGGCAAAGTGCAGACCCGTAGTCGGTTCATCCAGAATATAGAGCGTCTGACCGGTGCCGCGTTTCGACAGTTCGCGCGCCAGCTTCACACGCTGGGCTTCACCGCCGGAGAGCGTTGTCGCCGACTGGCCGAGACGAATGTAGGTCAAACCGACATCCATCAGGGTTTGCAGCTTACGTGCCAGCGCCGGGACGGCATCAAAGAATTCACGTGCTTCTTCGATAGTCATATCCAGCACTTCGTGGATGGTTTTGCCCTTGTACTTAATCTCCAGCGTTTCGCGGTTATAGCGCTTGCCTTTGCACTGGTCGCACGGCACGTAAATATCTGGCAGGAAGTGCATTTCGACTTTAATTACGCCATCGCCCTGACAGGCTTCGCAACGCCCGCCGCGAACGTTAAAACTGAAACGCCCCGGCGTATAGCCGCGTGAGCGTGATTCCGGTACGCCAGCAAACAGCTCACGTACTGGCGTAAACACGCCCGTGTACGTTGCCGGGTTGGAACGCGGTGTACGTCCAATCGGGCTCTGATCGATGTCGATGACCTTATCGAAATGTTCCAGCCCCTGCACGTCGCGATACGGCGCCGGTTCGGCGATCGTCGCACCGTTCAACTGACGCTGTGCAATCGGGAACAGCGTATCGTTAATCAGGGTCGACTTACCGGAACCGGACACGCCGGTGATGCAGGTGAACAGGCCGACCGGCAGCGTTAACGTCACGTCTTTCAGGTTGTTACCGCGTGCGCCGGTCAGTTTCAGCACTTTCTCCGGGTTTGCGGGAACGCGCTGTTTCGGCACTTCAATCTTGCGTTTGCCGCTCATGTACTGGCCGGTCAGGGACTCCGGCACCGCCATAATCGCTTCCAGCGGACCTTCGGCAACCACTTCGCCGCCGTGGACGCCGGCACCCGGACCGATATCAATCACGTGGTCGGCGGCGCGAATCGCATCTTCATCGTGCTCTACCACAATCACGGTATTGCCGAGATTGCGCAGGTGGATCAGCGTCCCCAGCAGACGTTCGTTATCGCGCTGGTGAAGGCCGATGGACGGCTCATCCAGCACGTACATCACGCCGACCAGACCGGCGCCAATCTGGCTTGCCAGTCGAATACGCTGGGCTTCGCCGCCGGAGAGCGTTTCCGCAGAACGGGACAGCGTCAGATAGTTGAGGCCAACGTTGACCAGGAACTTGAGGCGGTCGCCAATCTCTTTGAGGATTTTCTCTGCAATCTTCGCCCGCTGACCGGCGAGTTTGAGATTGTTGAAGAAGTCCATCGCATGGCCGATGCTCATGTCGGAAATGGTCGGCAGCGGTGTATTTTCAACGAAGACGTGGCGCGCTTCGCGCTTAAGACGGGTTCCTTCACAACTGGCGCACGGGCGGTTGCTGATGAACTTGGCTAACTCTTCACGAACGGCGCTGGATTCCGTCTCTTTATAGCGGCGTTCCATGTTGTGCAGTACGCCTTCAAACGGATGGCGACGCACGGAGGTATCGCCACGATCGTTCATGTATTTGAATTCAATACTCTCTTTACCAGAACCGTACAGCACCACTTTGTGTACGTTTGCGCTCAGGCTGGCCCACGGGGCTTCAACGTCAAACTTGTAGTGTTCTGCCAGCGATTTCAGCATCTGGAAGTAATAGAAGTTCCGGCGATCCCAACCGCGAATGGCCCCGCCCGCTAGCGACAGCTCAGGGTTCTGGATCACGCGATCGGGGTCGAAATATTGCTGTACGCCGAGCCCATCGCAGGTCGGGCAGGCGCCCGCCGGGTTGTTAAAGGAGAACAGGCGCGGTTCCAGTTCGCGCATGCTGTAACCGCAGATTGGGCAGGCGAAGTTGGCGGAAAAGAGCAGTTCTTCTGCTTTTTCGTCGTCCATATCGGCAACCACCGCCGTCCCGCCGGACAGCTCCAGCGCGGTCTCAAACGATTCCGCCAGACGAGTGCTGAGATCGTCACGCACTTTGAAACGATCGATCACCACCTCGATAGTGTGTTTCTTCTGCAGTTCCAGCTTTGGCGGATCGGAGAGGTCACACACTTCGCCATCGATACGGGCGCGGATATAACCCTGGCTTGCCAGGTTTTCCAGCGTTTTGGTGTGCTCGCCCTTACGCTCTTTAATCACCGGGGCCAGCAGCATCAGGCGTTTGCCCTCCGGCTGCGACAGGACGTTATCCACCATCTGGCTTACGGTCTGCGCCGCCAGCGGAACATCGTGATCCGGGCAGCGCGGTTCGCCAACGCGGGCAAACAGCAGACGCAGGTAGTCGTGGATTTCGGTAATGGTGCCGACCGTCGAGCGCGGGTTATGGGACGTCGATTTCTGTTCAATTGAGATGGCGGGAGACAGCCCCTCAATATGATCGACATCCGGCTTTTCCATTAACGACAGAAACTGACGCGCATAGGCAGAAAGGGATTCAACGTAACGACGCTGCCCTTCGGCATACAAGGTGTCGAAAGCGAGCGAGGATTTGCCTGACCCCGAAAGCCCGGTCACGACAATCAGTTTGTCGCGGGGGATGACGAGGTTGATGTTTTTGAGATTATGGGTGCGGGCGCCCCGAACTTCGATCTTATCCATTCACCTTTCCCGGATTAAACGCTTTTTTGCCCGGCGCAGCAGGGTGCTACCGGCGATCACAAACGGTTAATTATGACACAATAAAACCTGAATGGATATACAGTATTGGAATGCAAAACGCAGAGTCTTATGTAACAATGTCCGGCTGAGGTTGTTTCGCGGAATCCGCGTCGCAACATAGTAAATTCGCTATTGGTAATGCTACAATCGCGCGTTTACACTTATTAAGAAACGTTTTCAGGAGACTCGATCATGGCCAGCAGAGGCGTAAATAAGGTTATTCTCGTGGGTAATCTGGGCCAGGACCCGGAAGTACGCTACATGCCGAATGGTGGCGCAGTTGCCAACATCACGCTGGCTACTTCCGAATCCTGGCGTGACAAGCAGACCGGCGAGATGAAAGAGCAGACGGAATGGCACCGCGTTGTGCTGTTCGGCAAACTGGCAGAAGTGGCCAGTGAATATCTGCGTAAAGGTTCTCAGGTTTACATTGAAGGTCAGTTGCGTACCCGTAAATGGACCGATCAGTCCGGCGTCGAGAAGTACACCACCGAAGTGGTAGTGAACGTTGGCGGCACCATGCAGATGCTGGGCGGCCGTCAGGGCGGGGGCGCACCGGCTGGCGGTCAGCAGCAGCAGGGCAGTTGGGGCCAACCTCAGCAGCCACAGGGCGGTAGCCAGTTCAGCGGTGGCGCACAGTCTCGTCCGCAGCAGCAGTCTGCTCCGGCAGCACCGTCTAATGAGCCACCGATGGACTTTGATGACGATATTCCATTCTGATCAAGCCAGTTTAGCGCTGTGCTAAATAAAAATAGAAAAGCCCCGTTTCTGACGGGGCTTTTTTGTACGCATAAAACCCCAGCCAGGCTGGAGGTTCCGGAAAGCTTTCAATTTTGAGACAGTTATTAAAACCCCTTTTGATTTGTTAAAACCCCTTGCGGTCTGGCAACTGCAAAAGTTAAACAAGAAATCAAAAGGGGGTCCCAATGAGGGACGAAAAGAGCTTAGCGCACACCCGATGGAACTGTAAATATCATATAGTTTTTGCGCCAAAATACCGAAGACAAGCATTCTACGGAGAGAAACGCAGGGCGGTAGGCAGCATCTTAAGAAAGCTGTGTGAGTGGAAAAACGTACGAATCCTGGAAGCGGAATGCTGTGCAGATCATATCCATATGCTTGTGGAGATCCCACCCAAAATGAGCGTATACGGCTTTATGGCGT
>NZ_JBFWLF010000150.1:0-10881 GCF_050252275.1 Citrobacter sp.
CAGTGTTGATCGTGCACAGTTGGACATTGTGGCGCGCCGGATTGGCGACGTGATTAATCAGGAGAAACAAGCATGAAATTGACCCCGAACTTTTATCGCGATCGCGTCTGCCTGAATGTACTGGCCGGCTCGAAAGAGAACGCGCGTGACATTTACGACGCGGCGGAAGGTCATGTGCTGGTCGGTGTACTCTCCAAAAATTACCCGGATGTCGAAAGCGCGGTGGCGGATATGCGTGACTACGCGGCGCTTATCCACAATGCGCTCTCCGTAGGGCTGGGGGCGGGCGATCCGAACCAGTCGGCGATGGTCAGTGAAATCTCCCGCCAGGTGCAGCCGCAACACGTCAACCAGGTGTTCACCGGCGTGGCAACCAGCCGCGCCCTGCTCGGGCAGAGTGAGACGGTGGTTAACGGTCTGGTATCGCCGACTGGTACGCCAGGTCTGGTCAAAATTTCCACCGGGCCGCTGAGTAGCAAAGCGGCGGACGGCATTGTCCCGGTCGAAACGGCTATCGCGCTGCTGAAAGATATGGGCGGTAGCTCGATCAAATACTTCCCGATGGGCGGTCTGAAATGCCGTGACGAGTTTAACGCGGTGGCTGAAGCCTGTGCGCGTCATGATTTCTGGCTGGAGCCAACCGGCGGGATCGATCTGGAAAACTACGCTGAGATTCTGCAAATTGCCCTCGACGCTGGCGTCAGTAAAATCATTCCTCACATTTATAGTTCTATTATTGATAAGGTAAGCGGAAACACCCGTCCGGACGATGTGCGCCAGTTGCTGGCGCTGACCAGGGCGTGTGTAGGTTAAAAACGAGGAGAGTGATGTGCGATTCCCCAACCAACGTTTGGCGCAACTGTTTACGATGTTGCAAAACGAGACGCTGCCGCAGGATGAGCTGGCGCAGCGGTTGTCGGTTTCCACACGCACTGTTCGTGCTGATATTACAGCGCTCAACGCCCTGCTGACTCAGCACGGCGCGCAGTTTATCCTCAGCCGGGGCAACGGTTATCAGCTCAGGATCGATGACCCGGCAAGCTATCAGTCCCTGCAATCGCAGCAGCCCAGCGCGCTGCGAATTCCGCGCACCAGTCAGGAACGCGTACATTACCTGATGGTACGTTTTCTGACATCCGCCTTTTCTCTCAAACTCGAAGATTTAGCTGATGAATGGTTTGTCAGTCGGGCGACGCTACAAAACGACATGGCAGAAGTGCGTGAATGGCTGCAACGCTATCATTTGACGCTGGAAACGCGTCCGCGCCATGGCATGAAACTGTTTGGCAGCGAGATGGCGATCCGCGCCTGCCTGACCGACCTTCTCTGGACGCTGGCGCAGCAGGATCCCGCTAATCCGCTGGTGACCGAAGAGGCGCTGTATGCCGGGGTGCCATCGCAGCTTCAACCGCTGCTTGAGGAGATTTTCAATCGCTTCCATATTCGCCTTACTGACGAAGGCGAGCTGTTTTTACGTCTGTACTGCGCGGTCGCGGTACGCCGTATCAGCGAAGGGTATCCGTTGTCGGAATTCACCAACGAAGAGGTGGAAGAGAACGTGTGCCTGGCGGCGCGTGAGATTGCCGCTGTCGTGCAGCATCTGGCAAATCATCCGCTGTCGGTGTCGGAAGAGAACTGGCTGAAGGTACATATCGCGGCGCGGCAGGTGCAGGAGATTGCGCCCAGTGCGATCAATGCCGACGACGAGGAAGCGCTGGTCAATTACATCCTGCGGTTTATCAACAGCCAGTACAACTATAACCTGTTGAATGATAAACAGCTTCATGCGGATTTACTCACTCACATCAAAACGATGATCACCCGGGTGCGCTATCAGATCATGATCCCGAACCCGCTGTTGGAGAACATCAAGCAACACTATCCCATGGCATGGGATATGACCCTGGCGGCAGTCTCCAGTTGGGGTAAATACACCCCTTACGCCATCAGCGAAAACGAGATCGGCTTTCTGGTGTTACACATCGGCGTTGGGCTTGAACGTAGTTACAACATCGGTTACCAGCGGCAGCCAAAAGTTCTGCTGGTCTGCGACACGGGAAATGCGATGGTGCGGATGATTGAAGCGGTACTGGCGCGCAAATATCCGCAGATCGAGATTGTAAACACGCTGACGCTGCGTGATTACGAACAGCGCGAGAGTATCGCGGAGGACTTTGTGATCGCCACGGCGCGGATCGGTGAGAAAGACAAGCCGGTCGTGCAGATCGCCCCGTTTCCTACCGACTATCAACTGGAGCAGATCGGTAAGTTAGTGCTGGTAGACAGAACCCGTCCGTGGATGCTGAACAAATACTTCGATGCCGCGCATTTTCGTATTATCGAAGGCGAGATGGACCAGCAGACGCTGTTTAAAACCTTGTGCGATCAGTTGCAGCGTGAAGGGTTTGTCGACGCGGAATTCCTCGATTCGGTGGTGGAACGTGAGGCGATTGTCAGCACGATGCTCGGTGACAGCATTGCGCTGCCGCACGCCCTCGGACTGCTGGCGAAAAAAACGGTGGTCTACACGGTGCTCGCCCCGCAGGGTATCGCCTGGGGGGACGAAACCGCACATGTGATCTTTTTACTCGCTATCAGTAAAAGCGAGTACGAAGAGGCAATGGCCATCTACGATATCTTTGTCACTTTCCTGCGTGAACGCGCTATGACGCGACTGTGCGGCAGCCAAAACTTCGCCGAGTTTAAAGCGGTGGCGATGGAGTGTGTGAGTCGTTTTTGATGGGAGGGGCAGGAAAGACGGAAAGCAGATGCTGTCCGCCATAGTGTTTACCGTAAATGATGGACAACCTGGTTGCTGCTGCCGCGCCAGATCAGCGCAGGGTCTTTCAGATCCTGCACAAATTTGCCGTCCACCAGCACGTTAATGAGGTCCACAACCTGCATTTGCGCGGCGTTGAGTTCATCCAGCTTATAGCCGGTCCACACCCAGATATCTTTACCTGCACATTCAGCACGAATGCGCTGCACCAGCTTCAGGATATCCGGTACGTTCTGCGGATGAAGCGGATCGCCGCCGGAAAGGGAGATCCCCTGGCGGTGGATCCGCGTATCGTTTAGATCGCTAATGATCTGGTCTTCCATTGCTTTCGTGAATGGCTGACCGGAGTTCAGCCGCCAGGTGCTTTTGTTATAGCAGCCGGGGCATTCGTGTACGCACCCTGAAACAAACAGGGTGCAGCGAGTGCCGGGGCCGTTAACGATATCGACGGGATAATACTGGTGATAATTCATTTTTCCTCGTTGCATTTGGCGCTGTAGCTGTGTTGGCCGCTCTCACTCACCCGGGTCACTTACTGATGTAAGCTCCCCGGGATTCGTTCGTTTGCCGCCTTGCTACAACACCAACTGCTTAGAGGAAAACCACGACATTGGAACTGTAGTTAGCGGTAGTAGGCCGGATAAGGTGCTTGCACCGCCATCCGGCAACATTGTGATGCCTGATGGCGACGCGATGGCGTCTTATCAGGCCTACGGCCTTTGCAAACGGAAATTAACCGATCTGCCCATTCCCTAAATGTTTAACGCGACGCTTCACTTCTTCTTGTTTACCGGCGTTAAACGGACGTGCGTCCGGGCTGCCTAAATAACCGCAGACGCGGCGGGTTACCGACACGCGTGCCGCGTCGTGATTACCGCATTTCGGACAGGTGAAGCCTTTGCTGGTGCATTCGAATTCACCGGTAAAGCCGCACTCGTAGCATTCATCGATTGGCGTATTGGTGCCGTAATACGGCACATGCTGATAGCTGTAGTCCCAGACATCTTCCAGCGCTTTCAGGTTGTGCTGGATGTTCGGGTATTCGCCATAGCAAATGAAGCCACCGCTCGCCAACGGCGGGTAAGGCGCTTCAAAATCGATTTTGTCGTACGGGTTCACCTTCTTCTCCACATCAAGGTGGAAACTGTTGGTGTAGTATCCTTTATCGGTGACGCCCGGCACGACGCCAAACTCGGCGGTATCCAGACGGCAGAAGCGGTCACACAGGTTTTCACTCGGCGTGCTGTACAGGCTAAAGCCGTAGCCGGTCTCTTCTTTCCATTTATCGACGGCCTGACGCAGATGCTCAACAATGGCAACCGCTTTCGCGCGCAGCGCTTCGCTGTCGTAGACATGCGTATCACCAAACAGCGCGTTGATGGTTTCGTGGATACCAATGTAGCCCAGTGAAATCGATGCACGACCGTTTTTGAAGATTTCCGCGATATCATCATCGGCTTTCAGACGTACGCCGCAGGCGCCTTCCATATAGAGGATCGGCGCGACGCGAGCCTTAACGCCTTCCAGACGGGCAATACGGGTCATCAGCGCTTTACGCGCCAGCGTCAGACGATCGTCCAGCAGTTTCCAGAACGTCGGCTCATCACCACCTGCTTCCAGCGCGATACGCGGCAGGTTAAGGCTTATCACGCCGAGGTTGTTACGCCCATCGTGAACCTGTTCGCCTTTCTCGTTTTCCCACACGCCGAGGAAGCTGCGGCAGCCCATCGGGGTTTTGAACGAACCGGTGACTTTCACGACCTGATCGTAGTTCAGGATGTCCGGATACATGCGCTTGCTGGCACACTCCAGCGCCAGTTGTTTGATGTCGTAGTTCGGATCGCCAAATTTGTGGTTCAGGCCGTCACGAATCGCAAACACCAGTTTCGGGAACACGGCGGTTTTGCGATTTTTGCCCAGACCGGCGATACGGTTACGCAAAATGGACTGCTGAATCAGGCGCGATTCCCAACTGGTGCCCAGGCCGAAACCAAAGGTCACAAATGGCGTCTGGCCGTTGGCGGTATGCAGCGTATTGACCTCATACTCCAGAGACTGGAAGGCGTCGTAGCACTCTTTCTCGGTACGGGAATGCGCGTAGCCGTCGGCATCCGGAATTTGCCACTCTTCCGCCGTCTTACGGTGCTTGTTAAAGCTGGCAGTCACGAATGGCGCCAGTACTTCATCAATACGGTTAATGGTGGTGCCGCCGTAAATATGGCTGGCGACCTGCGCGATGATTTGCGCGGTCACGGCGGTGGCGGTAGAGATGGATTTTGGCGGCTCGATTTCTGCGTTACCCATCTTAAAGCCCTGCGTCAGCATCCCTTTGAGATCGATAAGCATGCAGTTGAACATCGGGAAGAACGGGGAATAGTCGAGATCATGGTAGTGAATATCACCGCGCTCGTGCGCCTGTACCACATCACGCGGCAGCAGATGCTGACGGGCGTAGTGTTTGGCGACGATACCGGCCAGCAGGTCGCGCTGGGTCGGGATGACTTTACTGTCTTTATTGGCGTTTTCATTGAGCAACGCGGAATTGGTCTGTTCTACCAGGCCGCGAATTTCCTGGTTCAGACGACCGCGTTTCTCTCGCTGAATATCACGGTCATGGCGATATTCAATGTAGGCGCGCGCCAGCTGCTTGTAAGGGCCTGACATCAGTTGGTTTTCAACCGCCGTCTGGATCTCATTAATATCGACCTGGCTACGCGCGTCCATCTGACTGCTAACGACTTCTGCGACGGTGGCGCAGTAATCTGCGTCATCGACTCCCGCTGCTTTAGCTGCACGCAGAATGGCTTCTTTGATGCGCTCTGATTTAAACGGCACTTTACAGCCATCTCGTTTCATCACATGCGGTGTCATGATCACTCCATAATGTATAAGAACAGGTTATCCACAGAGGCTCGGGAGGCGTTGATATGATTATTCATCTCTCTATCCAATCACTTCCCGCGATCCAGTCCCATGTTATCCACAAAGTCACCTTGACTGTGGACATCATTGTTGTTGTAAATGTAGTTGATTAATACAACATGTTGGGGCGGATTGCATTTTAAGTTCTATATATAGTGATTTGCATCAAGGATGTTTACGATTTTTTTGATGTAGCGCAAGGTAAAAAGCAGAGCGTACAGTTGGCGGGCGTTATAGCGATTGTAAATTGTGATATAGAAAAATCTGATTATTTATTCAACAAAAACAGTAAGCTAACGCGGGGCGACCTTTTTGCCCGGCATCGAGAGTTTGCCGGGCAAAATGTGTTCAGTTTATGACTTCTGCAACCACCAGATCGCTTCGAAAGGACGCAGCGTCATCGCCGTTGGCAGTGGTGAAACTTCATCATAGTTGTGCATCAACACCTGCCAGTTACCCCGGTACGATTCCGGGAACCAGGCCTGACATTCACCGCTCAGATTGGCAATGACCAGCAGCCGCTGTCCTTGCCACTCGCGCTGATAACACCATACGTGTGGGCTGTCCGGCAACAGATCCTGATAGTCACCCCAGGTCAGCACAGGTTCGGATTTACGCAGCGCAATCAGTCGTTGATAGGTATAAAACACCGACGAATTATCGCCGAGCGCGTTCTCCACGTTGATGTCCGCGTAGTTATCGCACAGGGAGATCCACGGTTCACCCTGGCTGAAACCGGCGTTCTTGCGGTTATTCCACTGCATTGGCGTACGGCTGTTGTCACGGGATTTACTGGCCAGGATTGCCAGCAGTTCATTGGCATCGCGACCCTCCGCCCGCAGCCCGGCAAACATGTTATGGCTTTCCACATCGCGGTAGTCGGTGATCCGGGTGAAGTGAGGATTGGTCATGCCGATCTCTTCCCCTTGATAGATGTACGGTGTGCCCTGCATACCGTGCAGCACCATCGCCAGCATTTTCGCGGCCGGCACCCGATATTCCCCTTCGTCGCCAAAGCGCGAAACAATGCGCGGCTGATCGTGGTTACACCAGAACAGCGCATTCCACGCGACGTTGTGCATTCCTTGCTGCCAGTGGCGGAACAGGGTCTTCAGTGCGACAAAATCGGGCTTCGCCAGCGTCCATTTCTCTCCATTGGGATAATCGACCTTCAGGTGATGAAAATTGAAGGTCATCGACAGTTCGCTACCGTCCAGCGCGGCGTAGCGCTGGCAATGTTCCAGCGTGGTGGAGGACATTTCACCGACCGTCATCAACTTGCGCGGCGTAAAGACGTCGCGGTTCATCTCATGCAGAAATTCATGCGCTCGCGGCCCATCGGTATAAAAACGGCGACCGTCGCCGTCCAGGTCATTGGGGAAGCGCTGATCTTTGGAGATCAGGTTGACGACGTCCAGGCGCAGGCCATCCACGCCGCGATCGGCCCAGAATTCGCAGACTTTTTTCAGCTCGGCGCGGACGGCAGGGTTTTCCCAGTTCAGGTCCGCCTGTTCCGGGGCGAAGAGGTGCAGATAATACTGTTCGCTCTGGGCATGCCATTGCCAGGCGTTACCGCCAAACTTGGAGCGCCAGTTATTGGGCAGTGCATCAGGCGTGCCGTCGCGCCAGATGTAAAACTCGCGATACGGGCTGTCTTTGTCGAGCGCCTCACGAAACCAGGCGTGCTGCGTGGAGGTGTGGTTAAACACCATGTCGAGAATAATGCGGATGCCGCGTGCTTTCGCCTGGGCGACCAGTTCATCGAAGTCATCCAGCGTACCGTAAGCGGGATCGATAGCGGTATAGTTAGCGACATCGTAGCCATTATCCACTTGCGGTGAGATATAGAACGGGGTCAGCCAGAGGGCATCTACGCCCAGTTTATGCAGGTAATCGAGGCGCTGAGTCACGCCGCGTAAATCGCCGGTGCCGCTGCCGGTCGTATCCTGAAAGCTTTTGGGATAGATCTGGTAGATGACGCCGTTTTGCCACCAGTGGGGAAGGGTATTCATAGTCAATTCCTGGTTATGCGAGGGGCGCAAGTGCGCCCCGAATAAAATCAGACAATCTGTAACGTGCCCCGACGGTATTTGCGCTGGTAAACCATAGAAGTCAGCACGATCGGGATGACAATGGCGATGGCTATCGCGACGGCGTAGACCTGCCAGTAAGTCGGTTGGATAGAAAGGATGCCCGGCAGGCCGCCAACGCCGATACCGTTCGCCATCACCCCGTACAGGCCGCAGAGCAGACCGGCGAGACCGGAGCCGATCATTGCGCAGAGCATCGGGAAGCGGTATTTCAGGTTGATACCGTACATTGCTGGTTCAGTGACCCCGAGATAGGCGGAGATCGCGGCAGGAACGGAGATCTCGCGTTCGTTCTGTTTACGGCTGGCGATAATAATGCCGACCACCGCAGACGCCTGCGCGATGTTGGAAAGGGCAATCAGCGGCCATACCGGCGTTCCTCCCATGCTCTGGATCATCTGCATGTCGATGGCGAGCGTGGTCTGGTGCACGCCGGTAATCACCAGTGGGGCGTACAGGAAGCCAAACAGCGCGGCACCAATCGGCGCGAAGCTGCCGGTCATCAGATGGCGAACCGCAAAGGCCACACCGTCGCCAATCAAGCGGCCAAACGGACCGATCAGCGCATGAGCGAGGAAGACCGCGAGGATCAATGAACACACCGGCACCACCACGAGATACAGATAATCCGGCACGATGCGTTTCAGGCGCGTTTCAATCACGCCCAGCGCCAGGCCAGCCAGCAGCGCCGGAATGACCTGCGCCTGATAGCCTACTTTCGCGATGGTGAACAGGCCGAAGTTCCATACTTCCGGTACCTGCTGCCCCAGCAGATACGCGTTCATCAACTGTGGCGATACCAGCGTAACGCCAAGCACGATGCCGAGGATCGGCGTACCGCCCATTTTTTTCACCGCCGACCAGCAGATGCCCACCGGCAGATAGAAGAAGATGGCTTCGCCAATCAGCCACAGGAAGTCATAGATCGTTTTCAGCGCTGGATACATCTGCGCCAGCGTCTGGCCGTTGCTCATTGGCAGGTCGCCAATGACGTTGCGGAAACCTAAGATCAAGCCTCCGCTAATCAGCGCCGGCAGCAGCGGGAAGAAGATTTCAGCGAAATGGGAGATGAGTTGCTCATGCCATTTCATGTTCTGACGAGCCGCTTTTTTCGCCTGCTCTTTATCGGCGTGCGCCTGCCCGGTGGTGGCCAGCAGCGCCTTGTAATAATCGCCAACCTCGGTGCCAATCACCACCTGGAACTGACCGGCGTTGGTAAAGCAGCCTTTGACCATCGGTAAGGCTTCAATTTCTTTCGGTCTGGCGTTTGCTGGCTGATTCAGCACAAAGCGCAGGCGCGTAATACAGTGACTCACGGTGGCGATATTCTCTCGCCCGCCTACCAGCTCTATCAGCCGGTCAATATCCGCTTGTTTAACTTTGCTCATCATGAAGCCTCGTGGCGATGACAGTGAAAAGGGGGGTTATGCGATGGCCACAGAGTATATCCGGGATAAAAAATTAAAAATGGGAACGTTCCCGAAACGCAGCGAAGATCACAAATTATCGTTCAGAAAGCGATCAGCAATGCTTCAGGAAAGGGTGGAAGGAATGACGATCTGGCGCAGCTCGCTGCGTCCGTTGATCTGCTCGATCAACTGGGAAGCCGCCTGGCGTCCGGCTTCGGCATAGCCGGGATCGACCGTGACGATCTCCGGATGCAGGAATTTCATCAACGGCGTATTACCGACGCTCGCCAGTTGCAGATTATCGACCCGCTGTTCTTGCAAATATTTACTGGCACCGAGCGCGAGAGTATCCGTGGCGCAGACCAGCGCGGTAGTGTCTGGTGTAATGACGCTCGCGGCATGCTCATAGCCTTGCTTCATCGCCAGACCCGGCAGGGCCGCGACGGGATGTAACTTATGTTGTTTGCAAAACGCGAGATAGGCGTCATGGCGGCGTTTCCCGGTGGTGACGTCACTGTGCGGCACACCGAGAAAGCTGATGTGGCGATGCCCCTGATCGTACAGACGTTGCATGAGGATTTTAATCGCCCCGTCGTCGTCGTAGCAGACGGAGGCAAAGCCTTTCGCATCACGAGCCAGCAGCACCAGCGATGCCTGCCACGGGGCGATCATCGTGTCCGTGATGCCGGTAAAACCGAACAGCACCACGCCGTCGATATTGCGGCGTTTCAGCATACCTAAGTGTTCTTCCACTTTTTCCGGGGAAAACTGACTTTCCATCATGATCGGATCGTAACCCTGCTCATAAAACACCGGCAGCATCGTATGTACGGCAAGGTTTTCCGACAGGGAGTCAAGACGGGTTACAATGATGGCGACGACTTTATCGCTCTGGCCACGCATGGCGCGGGCTGAACGGGAAGGAGAAAATCCGTGCTGATTCATCACGGCTTCGACACGCTCGCGAGTCCGTTCACTGACGCCGCTTTCGTTGTTCAGCACACGGGAAACGGTGGATTTCCCCACGCCGCTTAAGCGGGCGATGTCTTTGATAGTCAGCCGATTTTGCATCCTGTTTTCCCGTGGTACGCAACAAAAGATGATAAGAGGGTAACTTTACTTATAGAAACCACAATGGGCAAAGTCTGGTTTATACACGTCATCCTTCACGCTGCTTTTGCGTTGGCGTCGTTCATTTTCTGCCGGGATGCGAACCGAATGTTTTTGTGTATATGTTTTGTTTAATTGCCGGGGGTTATTATAACGCCATAAATGCCACAATTATTATGATCTACAACTTATAATCTGTGGGCTAACTTATTCAATTACCGGAGGCTTTATGGATCCCGATCCCACCCCTCTCCCGACCTGGAGAACACGCGCTTTCCGGTAAGCCTGCCTTTCGCTGTCTTACCGGTGATGTAAGACAGTGACGCATTAACGTCCCTGTTTAAAAATGATGTTACCTGTCAGGTAAGGTTTTGCCACGCCTGAAGGATATTTCTGCGCCTGTCTTATTGGCGCGGAGGGGCTGCCTATGTTTAAAAATATAACTCGCCAGCTGTTTGCCCGGCTTGGACGCCATTTGCCCGATCGCCTGGTGCACCGCGATCCATTACCTAATGCACAGTCGATTGCCAGCACCCCGAAACCATCATAACAGAGTGAACACATCCAGAAA
>NZ_JBFWLF010000151.1:0-10871 GCF_050252275.1 Citrobacter sp.
GGTGATTGCCGCAGAAGACCAGACCTTCCCGGACCACTGGGGTTTTGACGTTGCTGCCATCGAAAAAGCGCTGTCACATAACGAACGTAATGAAAACCGCATTCGCGGCGCGTCAACATTGTCACAGCAAACGGTTAAAAATCTCTTTCTCTGGGATGGGCGTAGCTGGTTGCGGAAAGGGCTGGAAGCCGGACTTACCGTCGGTGTAGAGACGGTCTGGAGCAAGAAGCGGATCCTGACGGTTTACCTGAATATCGCGGAATTTGGTGATGGCGTATTTGGCGTCGAAGCCGCCGCACAACGCTATTTTGGCAAACCGGCCAGCCGATTGACTCAGTCAGAAGCGGCGCTGCTTGCCGCTGTATTACCCAATCCTCTGCGCTTTAAGGCCGCAGCACCTTCAGGCTATGTGCGTAGCCGTCAGGCGTGGATACTGCGTCAAATGCGACAGTTGGGTGGGGAGTCGTTTATGACCCGCCACCACCTGCATTAAATCTGCATTACGCCTCGCGCGAAGAGAGTGACAATCCGCTGCGTTCTTTCGGATGGACGTCTTTTTCCAGCGCGACGGCCAGTACCGGTTGGGCGATAAAACGCTGCCACAGTCTTTCCTGCTTACGATGGCAGAACCATTTTGACCAGGTCGCCAGCGGGATCAACGTCCCTTCGCCAATATTATCGCAAACCACCGGCACCACTTCCGATTCGCTGATACGGTGACAAAGAATGTTCTGTGGTTTCAGCGTCATGGTGACGATATGGTTGTCACGCAGGTAGCGTTTTAGCGTCTTCAGCAGCTGACGCAGCACGGCAAAGTCGTCTTCGTAACGACATTGTTTGGCAAATTCGGTGAGAGTGATGGACGGCTTGCCGTCGTAATCGGCAATCACATCGTAAACGTAACCCGTTCCGCAGTCGGTCTCGACCGTGCCGTAATAGCGTGGGATACCGCTCCAGTCTTTCAGGTAGCGAGAGAGGTGAGCATAGTACTTCAGTTCACGCTGTGTCTCTTTGTCGCCGCCCTGTCCACTGTTGTAAACGATCTTAATACAACGTTGGGCATCATCCGGATGCGCATAACACTTACGATGTCGTCCGGTGCCCAGGGGAGTCTCTGCTGATAAACGAATCATGAGTGATATCCTGGAAATATTTACTGACAATAATCCAGTATGAACACTCAGGTTAAATGAAACCTAAACGACTTGTCTTAAGGTTTTCTTAAGGTAATTCTTAAGTTAAAAAGCGCACGAATTGTACAGTTTAAGGGAGCAAAAACGAAAAAAAACGCCTGGTGGCGTTTTCTGTGAAGGTATCCGCGGAACGAGAAAACTCAGTCTTCGTCGAATCCCGAATTGAAAAGAGCGATGACGGCCGCCAGCGCTTCAACCTCTTGCGGACCGGAGGCTTCAACTTCAATCTGTCGGCCTTTGGCGGAGTCCAGCATCAGTAATGCGATGACGCTGTTGGCTTCCGCTTCGGTGCCTTCATCATTTCGTAGCAGGACTTCCGCGTCAAATCCCTGCATTAATTCAAAGAGCTTCATTGCTGGCCGGGCATGCATGCCCAGCTTGTTCGTGATTTCAACAGTTTGCTTCACGGTCATGTTTTGCGTTTTTCCAGCGTACGATGGCGTGACTGTACGTTTTTACCGCGTGAGCGGAAGTAGTCTGCCAGCTGTTCTGCAATATACACCGAACGGTGTTTCCCGCCGGTACAACCGATAGCAACGGTCAGATAGCTACGGTTGTTGGTCTCCAGCATGGGTAACCATAGCTCAAGATAGCTGCGAGTCTGGTAGATAAAATTGTGTACTTCTGTGTGTCTGTCGAGGAAGGCGGCGACGGGCTTGTCGAGACCGGTCATTGGACGCAGTTTCGGATCCCAGTGCGGGTTTGGCAGAAAGCGGACGTCGAAAACGTAATCGGCATCGATGGGGATACCGTGCTTAAAGCCGAAGGACTCAAACACCATCGTCAGTTCACGCTCACGTTTACCCAACAGGCGGGTCCGCAGCATTTCAGCCAGTTCATGCACCGACATTTCTGAGGTGTCGACGATCAGGTCGGCGCGAGAACGCAGCGGTTCCAGCAGGTCACTTTCCTGATCAATGGCGCTTTCCAGCGACAGGTTCTTGCTGGAGAGAGGGTGCAGACGACGCGTATCGCTGTAGCGACGAATCAACGTGTTGCGATCGGCATCGAGGAACAGCAACTGCGGCGAGAACGCCTCGGGCAGGTTGTTCATCGCCTGCTCAAATATTTCCGGCGACTCTGGCATATTACGTACGTCAATGCTGACGGCAGCCGAAATCTGGCGTTCGGCAAGCGTGCGAGCCAGATCGGGTAACAATACGACGGGAAGGTTATCCACGCAGTAAAAGCCCATATCTTCCAGCGCGCGCAGGGCGACAGATTTACCTGACCCTGAACGACCGCTGACGATCATCAGTACCATGTACTGTTTCTCCTCACCACGGAAAAAGGGGAGTTACGCTTCATCCTGACCGCCTTCGGTGTCAGTGATGATTTGATACAACTCTTCATCGCTCTGTGCGGCGCGCAGTCGACGGCAGATGGTTTTATCCGCCAGACGCTTAGCCACCAGCGATAGTGTATGCAGGTGCGTTTTGGTTTGATCCGCAGGCACCAGCAGGGCAAAAAGCAGATCAACAGGTTGATTATCAATCGCATCGAAGGCGATGGGCGTTTCCAGTTGCACAAACACGCCGACGGCGCGCAGGGTATCTTCTTCCAGCTTACCGTGCGGGATGGCGATCCCATTGCCGATGCCGGTACTGCCCATTTTTTCGCGCGTCAGGATCGCTTCAAAAACGACCTGCGGCGGTAGACTGAGCTGTTTTGCAGCCAGTTCACTGATGATTTCCAGCGCGCGTTTTTTGCTCTGGCAGTGAACGGCACTGCGCGTACATTCCTGGTTAAGTACACTGCTCAGTTGTAGAGTCGTATCGTTATTTATCATAATTTCACCTAAGAATCCGTCCCACAACAGCGGAACGGATTCGGAGCGCTAACTGTACAAATGGCCTGTTGTTCTGCACAACAGGCCGTCCTGCACCCGCTAACTGCCCGGACAATTAGTGTTGTTTCAATTTATCTTTGTGTTTGGTGAGCTGTCTTGCCAGCTTGTCAATCAGGCCATCAATGGCCGCATACATATCCTGACCTTCCGCGCTGGCGTGAATTTCGCCACCGTTTACATGCAGTGTTGCATCCGAGATGTGGGTAACCTTTTCCACTTTCAACACAATATAGACCTGATTGATCCTGTCAAAATACTGTTCGAGTTTGGCGAACTTGGTATTCACAAAGTCACGCAGGGCTTCTGTGATCTCGACGTTGTTTCCAGTGATGTTGAGCTGCATAGTGTCTTCCTTATCGGTTGGGTCAAACCAGTTGTTTGCGCTGGTTTGACGGCGGAATGGATAAAGACTCTCGGTACTTCGCAACGGTGCGGCGCGCCACCATGATGCCTTGTTCCGACAGCATTGATGTTAGCTTGCTGTCGCTCAGAGGCTTCGCGGGGTTTTCCGCCGCAATCAACTTCTTCACCAGTGCGCGGATCGCCGTGGAGGACGCTTCGCCACCCCCCTCGGTATTCACATGGCTGGAGAAAAAATACTTCAGTTCAAAAATGCCGCGCGGACTGTGCAGATACTTCTGCGTCGTCACACGAGAAATGGTCGATTCGTGCATCTCAACGGCCTGGGCGATGTCAGCCAGCACCATCGGTTTCATAAATTCTTCGCCTTGCTCAAAGAAGGCTTGCTGCTGCTCAACGATGCAACGGCTGACACGCAGCAGGGTATCATTGCGGCTTTCCAGACTCTTAATCAACCACTTCGCATCCTGCAAATTACTGCGGATGTACTGGCTGTCGGCGTCATTACGCCCACCGTTGCACATGGCGGCGTAGTGCTGATTGATCTGCAGGCGGGGGATGCTGTCACCGTTGAGCTCAACCGTCCAGTGGCCGTTATGCTTGCGTACCAGCACATCCGGGATCACGTATTCCGGTTCGCCGGTCTGGATCGACTGACCCGGTCGGGGATCGAGTGACTGAATCAGATTGACCGCCTCTTTGAGCACCTCTTCTTTGAGACGTGTGACGCGCATCAGAGTGCGGAAGTCGTGGTTCGCCAGCAGATCGAGATGATCGCTGATGATCAACCGGGCTTCTTCAAGGAAGGGGGTCGATTTGTCGAATTGCGAGAGCTGGATCAGTAAGCAATCGCGCAGATCTTTTGCCGCCACGCCTACGGGATCAAACCGCTGAATACGTTTGAGTACGGCTTCGACTTCATCAAGGCCGACCTCTTCATTGCCCATGCTTTCGAGGATGTCGTCCAGCGAAACGGTGAGATAACCGGTATCGTCAACGGCATCTACAATCGACGTGGCGATTGCGCGGTCGGTATCGGAGAACGGGGTGAGTTCCACCTGCCACATCAGGTAATCCTGTAGGGTCTGCGTGGTTTCACCCTGGTAAACGGGGAGCTCATCGTCAATGTAGTCGCCGCTGGTGCCCGACGGCGTACCGGCGGTGTAGATTTCATCCCAGCTGGCGTCAAGCGGCAACTCTTCCGGCATCTCTTTTTGTTTGAGAGCGTCGGCGGTATCCAGCGTTTCGCTGTCCTGAGTTTCGCGGGTATCAACTTCGTCGTGAAGATCGGTTTGTTCCAGCAACGGATTGCTTTCCAGCGCTTGCTGGAGTTCCTGCTGCAGTTCCAGCGTGGACAACTGCAACAGACGAATCGCCTGTTGTAGCTGCGGCGTCATCGCCAGTTGTTGGCTCAGCCTGAGTTGCAAACCTTGCTTCATGTTCAGAGTCGTTTTCTCCCGCTATGACGTCGCAAACTTCTACCCTATCAGAGTCTGAAGTCTTCCCCAAGGTATACGCGCTTCACGTGTTCGTCCTGCAGGATTTCTGTCGGCGTGCCGTGTGCGATCAGGTGTCCCTGGCTCACGATATAGGCGCGTTCACACACGGCCAGCGTTTCGCGGACGTTATGGTCGGTAATCAACACGCCGAGACCGCTGTCACGCAGATGCTCAATAATGCGTTTGATATCGATAACGGAGATGGGGTCAACGCCGGCAAAGGGTTCATCCAGCAGGATAAATTTCGGGTTGGCGGCGAGGGCGCGGGCGATTTCCACACGGCGACGTTCCCCGCCGGAGAGTGACTGACCCATGTTGTCGCGCAGATGCTCAATGTGGAACTCTTCCATCAGCTCGTTAGCGCGGTCTTCACGCTGTTCGCTGGTGAGATCGTCACGAATTTGTAGTACGGCCATCAGGTTATCGTACACGCTCAGGCGGCGAAAAATCGACGCTTCCTGCGGCAGGTAGCCAATTCCGCGGCGCGCGCGGGCGTGCAACGGCAGCAGGCTGATGTCTTCATCATCAATAATGATGTTACCGGCATCACGCGGCACAATACCGACGACCATATAGAAGGTGGTGGTTTTACCCGCACCGTTCGGCCCAAGCAGACCGACAATCTCGCCCGAGTTGACGGTCAGGCTGACATCTTCCACGACGCGGCGGCCTTTGTAGGCCTTCGCCAGATTCTTTGCAGTTAATGTTGCCATAGCGAATTAGTTACTCTTCTTCTGAGCCGGGGCCTGGTTTTTGTTTTTGTCCTGCAACTGCGACGGAACCAGAACGGTGGTCACACGCTTGCCTTTCTCACTGAAGGCCTGCATTTTCTGCTCTTTCACCAGATAGGTAATTTTGTCACCGGTGATGTTGCTGTCGAGCTGTTCAAGGTACGCATTGCCGGTGAGCACGACAAAATCTTTCGCCAGTTCATAATGCATTTTCGACGCATGGCCTTTTACCGGCTTACCGTTGTCCTGCATTTGATAGAACGTGGCCGGGTTGCCGAAGCCATCAATGACCTCTTTACCCTCTTCACCGCCAGGGCGGGTAACGACCACTTTATCGGCGTTAATTTTGATAGTGCCCTGGGTCACAATGACATTACCGGTGAAGGTCACGACGTTGCCCTGCATATCCAGAGACTGCTGGTCCGATTCGATGTGGATCGGCTGTTCGGTATCGCCCGTGACGGCGAACGCCGGAATGCTGGCGGCCAGAAGTGAGCTGGCAAGCACAAGATTAAGGCTGAGTTTGTTTGTTTTGAATTTCATAGGAGGTTCTAACCTTTTCAATCAGCTCGGCGTTCTTGTTGCGTAAGTTGCCGCGCATTTTCAGTCCGCTGGAGTTAAATGTTGTTCCGTATAACGTGACGAGGTCTTCAGAGGTAACATCCTGCGTCACCAGATTGATCTGCGCGTTATCGGTGGTAATTCTGCGAAGTTGAGCGTCAGGCACCAGCGCGTTGACTTCAACGTGACCATAAAGATACAGCATTCGATCCTCGGTCAGCTTGGCTTTATCAGCCTTGATTGACCACGTCGGGATCTTGTCCTTATCAAACGTCGTTAATACGGGTTGTGTGAACCACGAAACGGCCTGATCGGAATAATATTCAACATGTTGGGCGATCAAACGATAGCTCAGCGCGCCTTCCGGACTGTAGACAACGGTATCCGTATGCTCGCTCTTATAGGTCGGATCGCTCGTATTCACCACCACCTGTGCCGTGTCGTCTTTATCGGCCAGGTTAATCCCAATCAGCACCAGCACGGCCAATGACAGTAGAATGATAACCCAACGTCTGGCTTTACTCATATCGATTGCCCTTTGGCCTCATCAAGCTTACCCTGCGCCAGTAATAATAAATCACAGACTTCTCGTACCGCGCCGCGTCCGCCCGCGATTTTCGTGACATAATCCGCGCGCGGAAGCAGTAACGGATGCGCATCCGCAACGGCAATGCTCAGGCCAATTTTTTCCATCACCGGCCAGTCAATCAGATCGTCACCGACGTAGGCCACATTTTCCGGCGCAATCGCCAGTTTTGCCAACAGATCGTGAAAGGCGACCAGCTTGTCCGACTGCCCCTGATACAGGTGCGTGATCCCCAGTGTGGCACACCGATCTTCTACTAGTTTAGCCTTTCGTCCGGTAATGATGGCGACGTCAATATCAGACGTCAGCGCACAACGGATCCCGTAACCGTCACGGACGTTGAAAGCCTTCAGCTCTTCACCGTTGTTGCCCATATAAATCAGGCCATCCGACAGCACGCCATCGACATCAAGAATCAGCAGACGGATATTCTCTGCTTTGGCGATGACGTCTGCGCTGACGGGTCCATAACAGGTCGCAAGCGACGCACCTGCTTTGCTCATTTCTTTTTATCCTTGAATTTCTACACAACGCCTGCACGCAGGAGATCATGCATATGTAACACACCGAGTAACTGGTCGCCATCGGCAACCATTACGGAGGTGATATGACGAGACTGCATTAAGTTCAGGGCATCGACCGCCAGAATCCCTGGACGCACGCGAATGCCCCCTGGCGTCATCACGTCGGCGATACCGAGCTGGCGCACATCAACGCCCATATCAAAGACGCGACGTAAATCACCGTCGGTGAAGATACCGTCGATCTTCATCGCATCATCGCAAATTACGGTCATCCCGAGGTTCTTGCGGGTTATCTCCAGCAGCGCATCGCGCAGGCTGGCTTCTTTGGTGACATGCGGGATTTCATCACCCGTATGCATAATATCGTTCACGCGCAACAGCAGTTTACGCCCTAGCGCACCGCCCGGATGCGACAGAGCAAAATCCTCAGCGGTAAAGCCGCGCGCCTTTAATAACGCCACCGCCAGCGCATCGCCCATCACTAATGTAGCGGTGGTGCTGCTTGTCGGAGCCAGTCCAAGCGGACAGGCTTCTTGCGGTACTTTAACACACAGATGGACATCCGCAGCACGCGCCATGCTGCTTTCTGGTCGCCCGGTGATGCAGATAAGCTGAACCTGCAGTCGCTTAAGAACTGGAATCAGGGCCGCGATCTCGCTGGATTCCCCGGAGTTGGAGATGGCAATCACTACATCCTGCGAGGTCACCATTCCCAGATCGCCGTGGGCGGCTTCGCCCGGATGAACGAAGAAGGAAGAGGTGCCGGTGCTGGCAAAGGTCGCGGCCATTTTGCGGCCAATATGCCCCGATTTCCCCATGCCCATCACCACCACTTTGCCGGTGCAGTTGAACATTTTCTCACAGGCGAGAGTGAAATCCTGGTTGATGTACTGATCGAGCTCTGCCAGGCCTTCACGTTCAATCGCCAGAACTTCTTTGCCGGCTTGCTGAAAGTCAAAACCCGGTTGTAACGCTAAGTGCGACATATGTCTGTTTCCAGTTATCCAACGAGAAGTGGCGATAGCCAATACAGCATCGCCAGCCATACGATAAAACCGCCGGTCAGCAGCACGCCCGCGCCGCGACCGGACTGGCGGGGACGCCGCCAGCAAAGTAATGCAAAGATGATGCTCACCAGCAGCATCACGCTGTAGTCACGGCTGAACGCCAGCGGATTGACGTCACCCGGCGTAATCAGAGCGGGAAGGCCGAGAACAATGGTGAGGTTAAAAATGTTCGCGCCGATGATATTGCCCACCGCGATATCATTCTCACCTTTGCGCACGCCCGCGATAGCGGTTGCCAGTTCAGGCAGGCTGGTGCCAATTGCGATCACCGTCAGGCCAATTGTCAGTTCGCTCATCGCGAAGTAATTGGCAATCACAGTGGCGTTATCCACCACCATTCGGGTCGCCATCGGCATGATAATCAGCGCAATGCCCAGCCATAAAAACGCCACCGGTAATCCGCCTTCACGCGGCAACTCGGCAACCTGTTCCCGGGTGAGGCTGTCATTGCCCTGACGCTCAGCGAGACGGGCGATTTTAACAATGAACAGCAGCCATAACACGGCTAACAGTAAAAGAAAGATACCATCGCTGCGGCTGAGTTGTCCGTCATACAGTACGGATCCGGCCACCACGCTAACCAGCAACATTAGCGGTAATTCGCGACGCAGAACATCGGAATGCACGGTAAAAGGGTGGATCAGCGCGGCAAGCCCGAGGATCAACAAAATGTTAGTAATGTTAGAGCCGAGCGCGGTGCCGACGGCTAAATCTAACTGCCCGTGCAGAGAGGCGGCGACAGAAACAATAATCTCAGGCAGAGATGTGCCTATACTGACTACCGTCATACCGATAATCAGCGGCGGGATCCCGAAGGTTCGACATAAGATTGACGCGGCAAAAACCAGGCGGTCGGCGCCGTAGACGACCAATAATAAACCAATAATTAACAGCGCCGTTGCTAAAAGCATCTAAAGTCCTTTCTTCAGGTATACTCGCCGGTCCACCGGGATCGTCTGGAAACCGTAACGAAGTCTTAATTTTGACTTTATGCAGCTAAAAAGTAAAACAAATGCCAGCTTTAGCTAACCAGCACGGGTAATATTCTGTAAATATGTTGGGTTCATGGCTGAATTCCACGCCATGCTGAGATCAACAAGCAACACGAAGGATGAATCAATGGGGCAGTCTGTGGCGAATTTAGTCGATATGCGCGATGTCAGCTTTACGCGCGGCGACCGCTGCATTTTCGATAACATCTCTCTGACCGTACCGCGTGGCAAGGTAACCGCGATCATGGGGCCATCTGGCATCGGTAAAACGACGCTCTTGCGTCTGATCGGCGGACAAATTGTGCCAGACAAGGGGGAGATCTTGTTTGATGGCGAGAACATTCCTGAGATGTCTCGCTCGCGCCTCTACACGGTACGTAAACGGATGAGTATGCTGTTTCAGTCCGGGGCGCTGTTCACCGACATGAACGTGTTTGATAACGTGGCCTATCCGCTACGCGAACATACCACGCTTCCCCCGCCGTTACTGAAGAGCACGGTGATGATGAAACTGGAAGCTGTCGGTCTGCGCGGCGCGGCAAAACTGATGCCCTCTGAACTGTCCGGTGGGATGGCGCGCCGGGCGGCGTTAGCACGCGCCATTGCGCTGGAGCCGGACCTCATCATGTTTGATGAACCGTTTGTCGGACAGGATCCGATCACCATGGGCGTGCTGGTCAAACTGATTTCTGAATTAAACAATGCGCTGGGCGTGACCTGCGTCGTGGTCTCTCACGATGTGCCGGAAGTCCTGAGCATTGCCGATCACGCCTATATTATGGCGGACAAAAAGATTGTGGCCCACGGCAGCGCGCAGGCGTTGCAAGAGAATGACGACCCGCGTGTGCGTCAGTTCCTGGATGGCATTGCAGACGGGCCGGTCCCGTTCCGCTATCCTGCGGGCGATTATCACTCTGATTTACTCGGAACAGGGAGTTAAGCCACTCATGCTGTTAAATGCACTGGCGACGCTGGGACATAAGGGGATTAAAACTCTCAGAACGTTCGGGCGTGCCGGGTTAATGTTGTTCAATGCGCTGGTCGGCAAACCGGAATTTCGTAAGCACGCGCCGTTGCTGGTGCGCCAGCTTTATAATGTGGGCGTCCTGTCGATGCTGATCATTATTGTTTCTGGCGTGTTTATCGGCATGGTGCTGGGGCTGAAGGGCTATCTGGTACTTACCACCTATAGCGCGGAAACCAGTCTGGGGATGTTAGTGGCACTGTCGCTGCTGCGTGAACTCGGTCCGGTTGTCGCCGCGTTGTTATTTGCGGGGCGTGCAGGCTCTGCACTCACCGCTGAAATTGGCCTGATGCGCGCGACCGAGCAGCTTTCCAGTATGGAAATGATGGCTGTCGATCCCCTGCGCCGGGTGATCTCTCCGCGATTCTGGGCGGGCGTGATTTCGCTGCCGATGCTGACGATTTTGTTTGTGGCCGTCGGGATCTGGGGCGGTTCTCTGGTCGGCGTAAGCTGGAAGGGGATTGATGCTGGCTTCTTCTGGTCCG
>NZ_JBFWLF010000152.1:0-10781 GCF_050252275.1 Citrobacter sp.
ATCTACTGATCTCCAACGGTCAGGGTAAAGCGGTTGCGTTTGCACTGTTCAGCCTGCAGGACCGCGGTAAGCTGTTCCTGGGTCACGGTGCTGAAGTATACGAAGGCCAGATCATCGGTATTCACAGCCGTTCTAACGACCTGACGGTAAACTGCCTGACCGGTAAGAAACTGACCAACATGCGTGCTTCCGGTACTGACGAAGCCACGGTTCTGGTTCCGCCGGTTAAGATGACTCTGGAACAAGCTCTGGAGTTCATCGATGACGACGAACTGGTAGAAGTGACGCCGCAGTCTATCCGTATTCGTAAACGTCACCTGACGGAAAACGATCGCCGCCGCGCGAACCGTGGTCCGAAAGAAGATTAATTGATAATCTTGTGACGAAAAAAGCCGCTGATATCAGCGGCTTTTCTTTACCTCAATCTATTCAGAAGAAATATTTAACCCCAACGCGAATCTGATTTTGTTCGCGGTGATAGGGTTCTACGTTCCGGTCCA
The DNA here is from genome assembly GCF_050252275.1 of Citrobacter sp. Classification (NCBI taxonomy): domain Bacteria; kingdom Pseudomonadati; phylum Pseudomonadota; class Gammaproteobacteria; order Enterobacterales; family Enterobacteriaceae; genus Citrobacter; species Citrobacter sp. Next base: position 501 of record NZ_JBFWLF010000152.1, read on the forward strand.
GCCAGCGCAGTTCGAAGTAGGGCAGCCAGTTCTGGTTGATCCGATAACGGAAGGTATTCGTAATTTCCCAGTGATGATCCTTGCCATTGCTGCTATTAAAATCATTCACCCGCATAAAATAGTGGGGTTCAAAGGTATACGAGAATTTATCGGTAATAATAAAGTTCCAGTAGTTGCCGATCTCATAGGTATCGTTATTATCTCGATCGCCATTTAAATCGACCGAGCTGTAATTATTATGGTTGTAGCGGTTACGCACCGTCAGATTAAACCACGGTGTAAATTTGTAATTCACGTCCAGATACACCGCGCCGCTGGAGCCAATACTCTTGTCGGTAATCAACCCGCCAGGTTGGATCGTTAATTTATCCGTGGGTTTGAAGAGCGGATACCAGCCCTCGATCTCGTTATAGCCGTGTTTTAACTCGTCTTCACGCTGGAGCGTATAGGTATTAGTGAGCATAATGCCCGCACCCATGTCAAAGTTATAGCCAACGCGCAGCATGATCTCTTGTTGATCGGATGCCAGATTATACGCCTCCCGGTTTTCGACATAAGCGCCAGCAACTACAGAGGTGGATATCACTGAAGATAACAGAATGAGAGTATGTAATGTTTTCATCATAAATCCATTTTTTAAGCGTAGGGAAGCCGCCATCCATCTGGATGGAAATAGCGGCAAGATTTGTTTAAAGATTTACAGTAGCGATGTTTTTATTGTTATTGGTTACGTCAGAACGAGTGTTGTTCTTTTTTCGTTGATTTATTTCCTCGATAATAAAAGCGAAACGCGCTTCGTTAAGCTTATAAAAGAAACCCATGGTCAGTGCAGCAATAATCGCCAGACCACAGGGCCAAAGAAAAATTAACTGGCGTAATCCCAGTAAGGTTGCGTCGCTTTGCGCGATGTTGGGGATATAACCAATCTGGGTCAACATCATTCCGGGCAGGAACCCCGCCAACGCAGCGGAAATCTTGCGCGAAAAGGTATATCCAGTATAGACGGAACCTTCTGCGCGAATCCCCGTTTTCCATTCGCCGTAATCCACGGTATCCGGCACCAACGCCCAGTTCAGGCTGTTCACGAAGGCGGTACCGAAGAAGGCTACACAGGAAAAGGTGACGAATAAAAATGAGGTTCCGCCCCAAAAGAAATTCAGGATATCCCCAACTGCCCAGAGCGTTAGCCCTCCGAGATAAACCTGTTTTTTACCGAAACGCCTTACGGTCATGGGTACTAACAGTACACCTGCCAGAATGCACCCCATGCTGAAGAAGCCCATCCATGAGAGCAAATGGATATCGTTCAGAACGTACTGTGTGTAATAGACCTGGATCGCCAGTTTGATGTTGAACGCTGCCAGCGTACACAGATTGGCAATACACAGCACTAACAGAGGTGGGTTGCGGAAAATCGCGCAGAACGACTTGAGAATGCCAGGCTTATGGTGATCTGGCACGATTTCGATGTAACGTTCCTTAACGCCACGGAAACACCACCACATACTGAACAGTCCGCACACGGAGAAAATCAGCGCGGCAATTAAATAGCCCAGCGACGGCGAACGGGTAAACAACGCCTGAATCGGCATAAAGCCGACGGTACACAGCAGCAGACCAATGGTTGCGCCGCCCTGACGCCAGGCGGCAAGCTGGGCGCGTTCGTGCGGGTTTTTGGTGATAGCAGGCACCATTGCACCATAAGAGCAGTTCATAAGGCTATAAAACAAACCAAACAGCATAAACAGGAGGGTGGCCAGCGTCGTCTTCACCGTTAAGGTAAAGTCCGTGGCAAAGAACTGCGCACTGGCAACCAGCGCCACGGGAAAAGAGGCATAAAGTATGAAGGGGCGGAATTTACCCATTACACCAATATTACGGCGTGAATCCAGTAATACACCGGTTAATATATCGGTAAAGGCAGTAAAGAACTTCGCCACCAGGAAGATTATACCGCCGTAATACGCAGGCATCCCCAGTACATCGGTATAAAACTTAAGCAGATACAGCGTCCCGATACACAGCATCAGGTTTGAGCCAAAATCACCTATGCCGTAGGCGCACTTCTCACGCAGGCTCAGTTTCAGCGTTAGCGGATCATGGTCAGACATAATCGCCTCTCATAACGCCCCGTAGGGCGTTGGATATTATTGTTTTAAATCGTTTGTTTACGGGCTTCGATTTCGCCAACGATACGGATATACATTTTTTCGTTGAGATTGTAGAAACAGCCCATTGCAATGATGGTGACGACCGCCAGCGCACAGGGATAAATAAAGATCAGCTGCCGTAACCCCTCGACCGTTCCCGCCGATTGCACCACGTTAGGCACATAGCCGATTTGGGTCAGCATCCATCCCGGGAAGAAGCCGGCCAGCGCCTGTGAAACCTTACGGAAGAAAGTAAAACCGGTGTAAACCGTCCCTTCAGAACGCACGCCAGTTCGCCATTCGCCGTATTCCACCGTGTCGGAAACCAGCGCCCAGTTCAGGCTGTTCACAAACGCAGAGCCGAAGAATGCCAGGCAGGAGAACGCGACAAAACTGACCGAACCTCCGCCGAAGAGGTAGTTGAGGAGATCGCCTGCAACCCAGATCAGCAGGCCACCGATATAGACCTTTTTCTTGCCAAAGCGACGCACCATCCCCGGCATTAAAAAGACGCCGATGAAGATACAGCCCATGCTGAAAAAGCCCATCCACGACAGCAAAATCGGATCGTTCAGCACGTACTGGGTGTAATAAACCTGGATCGCCAGCTTGACGTTAAATGCGCCGAGCGTGCAGAGATTGGCAATACACAGGATGAAAAGCGGACGGTTACCGGCGATGGCGCGAAAGGACTGCAATAATCCCGGTTTTTGCGCCGCGTCGACAGGTTTCACTTCGACATAGCGCTCTTTCACCCCGGCATAGCAGCACCACATAAAGAACAACCCGAACAGCGAGAACAGCGTCGCGGCGAAGATATACCCCAGTTGCGAATTGCCTTCGATCAGGTTCATGACCGGCACAAAACCGACGGTGCACAGCAGCAGGCCAAGCGTCGCGCCACCCTGCCGCCAGGCGGCGAGCGAGGCGCGTTCGTCCGGGTTTTTGGTGATGGCGGGCACCATTGCGCCATAGGAACAGTTCATCATGCTGAAGAACAGCCCGTAGAGCATAAACAGGACGGTCGCCATGACCGTTTTTCCGGTGATTTCAAACGGTGTACCGACAAAGTTAGCGATAGCCAGCAGGGTCACCGGAAACGCAGCGTACATAACAAAAGGACGGAATTTACCTTTTGGACCGATTTTACGTCGTGAATCGAGCATAATACCGGTTCCCATATCGGTAAACGCGGTAAAAAACTTGGCAATAAGAAAAATGATACCGCCATAGGTGCCCGGTAAACCGAGAACATCGGTATAAAACTTCAGTAAATAGAGCGTACCGATATCCAGAAGAATATTGGAACCTAAATCACCCATTCCGTAGGCGAGTTTTTCCTTAAAGGGCAAGCGTAGGGTTGCCGGGTTGGTTATGTTTTGACTCATGATTATCCCTCATTTGCCCATGAGTTTTCCCATGGGCGAGCCTTATTAGATGTGGCGTAAAGATGCAAACAGCGACGCCCACTCACTTTTCGCGCGATAAAAGACTGGCGGTTTACCTAATGGCGCATCCACGGTTACCTCGCCGCCACTTTGCGTTTCACCTGTCCAGAGATTCACCCAATGATCCTCCGGCAGATACAGCGTCCAGTCGCTGCGGCCCTGCTCATGCACCGGAGCGACCAGCAGGTCTTGCCCCAGCAGGTACTGGTATTTCAGGGTGTAGGTACGCGCATCGTTTTCGTAATGCAGGAACAACGGACGCATAACTGGCAAGCCAGTTGCGGCGTTTTGCGCGACGGCTTGCTTAAGGTACGGCTTCAACATCGTAAACACGGTCGTCATTCTGGCGAAATGGGCGATGGTTTCCTCATCGCTGTCAAACTGCCAGTTATCACCGGGACGGTTACCTTCGTGGGTGCGCATCATGGGCGTGAAGGCATTGAAATCACACCAGCGCAGCAGCAACTCTTTGCTGCGTTTCATCTCAAACAGGGTGGTATAGCCGCCAATATCGCTATGGTGCAGGCCGTGACCGCTCATAGCCAGCGACAGGGCTGCGGGAATAACGGAGGCGAGTCCATCGTCCAGACTCCAGTCCACGTTCTGGTCACCCGCCCACATCATGGTCGAGTATTTCTGACTGCCGGTATAGCCTGCGCGCATAAAGAACAGGATCTCGCCGAGTTTGCCGGTTTCCTGTAATGCCTCGTAGTTACATTTTGCCCACAGCGCAGGCCAGGCGTTATGCATGATCTCCGCGCTGACGCCGTTATGCAGAACCGTGTCGGTCGGCAGGTATTCGCCAAAGTCCGCCATCCAGCCGCCGCAGCCGAGTGCGATCATATTTTTCTTGATGACGTCTTTGAACCAGTCGTAGGCCGCCGGGTTGGTCAAATCAACCACGCCGCCGTAAAACTCACCAAATTCAACCAGATAATCATTACCGGACGCATCTTTTGCCAGATAACCGTGCTTTGCCGCTTCGGCGCACAGGTCTTTATCGCTGGCGACATACGGGTTGATATATGAAAGGAATTTCACGCCTTCGGCGTTCCACTGTTTGATACGGCTGTCCAGTTGTGGATAGTTGTCGCTGTTCCACTTCCAGTTCCACATCACGCGCTTACCGAATGACGTCATGCGGATCCCGGACCAGTCCTGCGCCCAGATGCCGTTTACCTTCACGCCAGCACGACGCATCGTATCCAGTTTCTTCTGGCACACTTCGGTGCCGCCCTGAATGCCCAGCGTGACGCCATCATAAATCCAGTCCGGTAATTCTGGTTGGCGACCTAACAGCGCGGTCAGTTTTTCCAGCAGCGCGATATAGGTGTCGGCGCATTCAATACGCAGGGTGGTTTTCTCCTTCCACAACGCCAGTTCGTGATAATCCGGCGCGCTGAAGTCAAAATTCATGTAGCAACTGTTATCAACGTGGCAGTAATACTTCTGCGTACTGACAAACGTGGGTTGTGGGAAGAAGGTCCAGTAGTAGTCGCCGCCTGCGTTCTCTTTGCAGTCGGCCTGCCAGGTGACGTAGCTATTCTTATTTCGGCCCACCCCCTGTTCGCTGGTCCACAGTGGAAACGGCTTGCCACGCAGATCGAAGTAAGAGAACTGCTCGCCGCAGCCGTAGATATGGTCATCCGGGTTAGCCGCCAGTCTCAGCCAGATACGGTTATGGTCGGGATCGTCATTGTGCAGATCCAGTTGCAAACGACCCGCTTCATCGGTGGAGATATGCAGCGTCGCATTGACGGCATCACCACGACTAAAGCGTACTCGCCAGCCGTCAGCTGATTCACTGACCGTGGCATCGGTCAGGGCAATTTTCTCGTTAAGTTTGTCTTTAATGCTGAAGTTGCCACGAAACATGTCGATATCGGCGACGCCAGCACCAACCCACAGACAGGGGGCTGCTTCGCTGTGACGTAAAATTAATCGCTGGTGGTACGTTAGCGTAAATCCATTCTGTAACGTCGTCAGCTCTAAAGGGGTTGACCGTTGTTGTAACGAATTCATCATCGTCTCCGTAATAAATAGGGTAATTCGGTAATTTGTCGGAAATCTTTTATTCACTGCCGATGAGAAAATGCATCTGATGTATTTCTCCTGGCGCGAGATAAATCAGGCCTGTTCCGGAGTTAAAGGCATCGGGTGGGCAGGTCATCGGTTCCACTGCAAGACCACGCCTTGCTAATTTCTCGCCGGTATATACCTGCAGCCAGGGTTGATGGCTGCGTAAAAAAGTCGTTATGTTTTGTGAGGCACAGGTCATCCTGACTTCCCACTCAACCTCAGGTGTCAAGACCCTGAATGTATGATCGATAGAGGTTCCTGCAATACGTCGCGGCGTTGTGAAATCCCGTTCACTACCTGTTTCTTCACTCGCAGGAAGCGTCAATTCACAACCATCAATGGGGTGCAGATTGCAGGTCAAATAGGGATGGGCTCCGGCACCATACGGTGCGATTTCGTCACTCAGATTCTGCGTACGAATAAAGACATGCAGCCCGTGTGTTTCCTCCAGTCGATAAATCACCTCTGAAACCAGCGCAAAGGGATAACCATAAGAAGGCGGCAGAAAAATCGTCAGTGACGCTTCCGTTTTTGACTGCTGATTAATCTGCCAGTCCCGCCAGGCCAGTAATCCATGAATAGCGCTATGCGTAACCGGATCGTTAATAGCAAGCTGGAAGCGCTTGCCGTTATGTTGATAGCAGCCTTTTGCCACGCGATTTGGCCAGGGTATTAGCACTTTTCCCAAATGCGCCAACGGTATCTCTTCCGGCTTATGGGGAATAACGACGTGACGCCCACGGTGCGTCAGTTCTGCTAATCCGGCGCCAACTGTGACTATTTTCGCGCAGTAGTGCCCGGCCTGAAGATGAAGTGTTTTTCCACCGCTATGCATGGCTGCTATCCTCGTTGCTTACCTGGCGTTGATATCCAGAAGACCGGCAGCAACCGCAGGAGCAAGGCCCGGTGCCAGCGGTAAACGCGGAATGACCAGACAGTGCAACAGGTGATAAATATCCTGTTTACCGTCCCATACCCGTGTTGTGACCTTGTTGTCCGCATCCAGCTCCTGCCACCAGGAACCATTTTCGTAATCCATCAGGTACTTAATGCAGTATTCCCACCACGTCTGATACCAGGTTTCGTACTGGCGATCGCCCGTGACCGTATATAGCGCATAGGCGGTACCCATTGCTTCTACAATCGGCCAGCGCACCCGTTCACGAACAATGGGTTTGCCATCCCAGTCAACGGTGTACACGATGCCGTCAGCGCCGTCGGGTGCCCAGGCATCACGAATGGTGGCGTGGAAAAGACCTTTTGCGTCTTCCAGTAACCAGGCGGGCGGTTGTTCGCTTCTCGCTTCTAACGCGGCGTGGATATGCAGCATCAGACGGCCCCACTCAATCCAGTGGCCTGGCGTGCCGCCATAGGCACGGAAACGGTGGGCGGGGTTGTCTTTGTTGTAGTCGCGGACCGGGTTCCAGTTCACGTCGAAATGCTCATTGACCCGGTATTCCCCTTTGCGGGCGACATCGTGAATGATGACCGAGGCGATGTGGATCGCACGATCCAGCCATTTTTTGTCATGGGTGACGTCGTAAACAATCAGGAAGGCTTCCACGGCGTGCATATTGGCATTGCCGCCGCGATAGTCTTCGGTTTTGCTAAACGCTTCATCCCAGGATTCCAGACACATTTGCTCTTCTTCACTCCAGAAGTATTTCTCAATGACTTCAATGGTGTAATCGAGCAGTTTCCTGGCCTCAGGGTGTCCGGTGGTGACCGCGCTGGCAGCGCCCAGCAGTGCAAAAAAGTGTTGGTATCCCTGTTTGGAGGCATCTACCACGCCTTCATCATTCACGCAGGCGTACCAGCCACCGTATTTTTTATCCCGCAGCGCGCCGTTCATGGCCTTAATACCGTGATCGACCAGGCTGTAAGCGCCCGGTCTGCCCATCGCTGCGGCGACGGAATAGACGTGCAGCATGCGGGCGGTGATCCACAGGTGCGTGCCCATCTCTTCTTTGACCTGTCCTTTATTACCCAGCCAGCCGAATCCGGTTGGCACCGCCGCGTTCTTACCAAAATTGAAGATGCGATCGGTTTCTTGCTCCAGCCAGCGGTTGTGGCTCATGGTGTTAAACCATTTCATGCTTTGATCCTCGTATTAACGGCGGCGGGCCATCATTTCATCGACAATTTCACCTAAGCGTTGCAATTTAGGTGCAGACACATCACGCAGCATCATCTCGCTGTCCGGCAGGCCAATCACCGATGACCAGACCGCACGACCGGCCAGGAAGCCAGAAGCGCCTGCGCTCATCGCAACGCTGACCGCGCGTGGAAACAGCTTTTCATCAACGCCGGAAGAGAGAATGACCCACGGCATATTGATGTGTTCGTTCAGGTGTTGAGACGCGCGGAGCAGGGCTTGCTGCGTGCCTTTACCCTGCAGCGGCATTTCGACCTTATAGAGATCGGCGCCGCTGTCGCCCAGTTCTTTGGCGGCATCGATAATCGCCTGTTCGCGATCGAATTGATCGCCGCGACGCGGCGGACGGACCACCGGTTCGATGATGCTCAACAGACCATGGCTATGGCACAACGTATTAAATTCTTTCACCATTTCAAGACGTTGCTGCGCGTCTTCATCACTGCGCCAGAGCACCAGCAGCTTTAAGGCTTTCGCGCCATCCTGCTTGACGGCTTGCGGATTGATGGTTTTATCAATCACTACGCTGTCGACGGGGATGCCATTACCCGGGATGAAGGCGTCGGCGGCGACAATCATGGCGCAGCTTTTGGCAACGGCGTTCTGCTCTACCGCCTGGCGGTAGCAAAACTGTTGGTCAAGCAGGATCGCGGAGGCATACGGCGAGAGAATTTTTGCAGCATTGACTTTAAAATCAGTAAGATGCTGATCGGTGACCGGCGTTGGCGTGCCTGCGGCGGCAAACATCAGGCGCATTGCTTCACGCTGGTCAACGGCCAGCATGGCGAAACCGCCGGAAGGTCTGGTGATATCTTTCAGGGTGTACGTGGTCATTCTTCAGTCCTTTTTACCTGTCAATGGTGGTTTTTCAGTCCGGCTGTCGTGCGAACCTGTTCAAGAATGGCGGTCCAGTCTTCCCGCCCGCGGCCAGCGGCTCGCGCCTGGTTATAAACTTCCCTGGACGCCGCGCCGAGCGGCATAGGAACGTGCAGCTGGTTGGCGACATCCAGCGCGATGCCGAGATCTTTGTGGGCCAGGTCGATCATAAAGGCCGGGGAAAGATCGCCTTTCAGCACTTTGTTCGGCCACGAGGTGGTGAAGTGACCTTTACCGGCGGGTGTCCCGCTCATGACCTGTAGCGCGACATCGAAGGAGAGACTCAGCGCTTCACACAGCACGGCGGCTTCGGCTGACAGGGCATTCAGCGCAATGCTCATGTAGTTGTTAATCAACTTCACGCGGATCCCCATCCCGGGACCTCCGGCGTTAATCAGTTCATTGCCCATTGCCATCAGTACCGGTGTGGCGCGCTCGACCTGGTCTGGTGTGCCGCCCGCCAGCAACAGCAATGTACCGGCAACGGCGTGATCCGAGGTTCTCCCGACCGGGACATCCATCATGGCGAAGCCTTTAGCGCGAAGGTCGGCGATCAGCTTGTCAGTCTGCAAGGGATGGATGGTTGACATATCGATCACCAGCGCTTGTGGGGAGAGGCGTTCGCAAACGCCGTTTTCGCCCAATAAGACGCTGCGTACCAGATCGCCGTTGGGCAGCATCGTGATGACAAACTCAGCGCCTTCTGCGGCCTGTGCTGGAGAGCGGGCGGATTGTGCCCCTTTTTCGACCAGACATTGGACGGCATCGGGGTTAACGTCAAAAACGCTGAGTTGGTGACCCTGTTTGAGTAAGTTGCTCGCCATTGGGGCGCCCATCTGTCCTAATCCGATAAATGCGATGACTGCCATATCGTTCTCCTGAGACGGTGGTGTCATTTTTTGTCAATTATGACCGGTTGTTTCTGTCTGTTTTTGATCGTATTTGTAATTTATGGTCAAAAAATTGACAGCCGTCACTTTTTAAACATTTTGTGGAATTAAAATAATCTCATCCCGAAATGCTTAAGGAACGACCATGATTCGTATTGCTTGTGTAGGTATTACCGTGCTGGATCGCATCTATTACGTAGAAACGTTACCGGCTGTAGGCGGTAAATATGTGGCGCGTCGTTATACCGAGGTGGGCGGTGGACCAGCCGCCACTGCCGCAGTGGCAGCGGCGAAGTTAGGGGCACAGGTAGACTTTATTGGCCGTGTGGGCGATGACGACACCGGAAAACACCTGTTGGCGGAGCTGGAATCTCTGGGGGTCAATACCCGTTACACCCGGCGCTATGCGGGGGCAAAGTCGTCGCAATCGGCTATCATGGTTGATGCTCAAGGGGAGCGGATTATCGTCAATTTCCCGAGCCCCGATTTGCCGGCGGAGGCCGACTGGCTGAATGACATCGACTTTTCCCAGTGGGATATCGTACTGGCGGATGTTCGCTGGCATGAAGGGGCAAAGCAGGCGTTTACACTGGCGCATCAGGCGGGCGTGAAGACACTGCTGGATGGTGATGTGACGCCGCAGGACATCAGCGAGCTGGTGGCCTTAAGCGATCAAGATCGGA